>JAYOST010000031.1:0-4451 GCA_038139365.1 Alphaproteobacteria bacterium | reverse complement strand
CCATTAAACCCCAGAGCATCCCATCTGGAGAGGGACTTATGAAACGTTTTGCCGATTTCGTCGTGACCAACAGGATCAAGGCGGCGATTGTCACCATGCTGATGGCCTTTGCCGTCTTTGCCGGCATTCCCAACCTGAAGCTTGATACGGATGGCAGGGTCTTCATGGCCGCCGACAATCCTGACAAGATCGTTCTCGACAGATTCGAGCAGGAATTTGCCAAGGACGACAATCTGGCGATCATCATCGTGCCGAAGGATGGTGAGGTATTCACGCCGCGCACGCTTGGCGCGATCGGCGCGATGACCGAGGATCTGTGGAATCTTCCCTATGTCCGGCTGGTCAATTCGATCACGCGGTTCCAGAACAGCTATGCCGATGGCGACATGATGGTGGTCGAGGATCTGGTGCCCGAGCCGTCAATGGTCACCGATGAGGAAGCCGCCGCCGCGAAGATCGCCGCGCTCGACCGCATCGAGATCCGCAACAGCCTGATCAACGAAAACGCCACCGCCACCGCGATTTCCGTGATCTTTCGGCTTCCCGGAATCGACCTCGTTTCGGAAATTCCAGATATCAACGCCGAGTTCGAGCCGCTTCTGGAGCAGTACCGCGCCGCATATCCGGACATCACCTTCAAGGCCAGCGGCTCGGTCGCAATCAGCCAGGCATTCGCCACCGCCAGCCAGAAGGATGGCGAAACCCTGACCCCGGCGATGCTGGTGGCGATGCTGTTGATTGTCGGATTGCTGCTGCGCTCGGCCACAGGGTCGTTGCTGATCCTGATCCTGGCGGCGCTGTCGGCGCTTGTCTCGCTTGGCGCGCTGGGATGGACCCGCATTCCGATCAATTCGGCAACCGCGGTGGCGCCACTGATGGTGATCACCCTTGCCGTGGCCAGCAGTGTCCATGTGCTCTCCTCGGTCCGACAAACCATGCTGGAGACCGCCGACCGCACCATCTGGGCGCGCCGCGCGCTGACCGACCACGGGCTTGGCATTACGGTGGCCGTCTTCACCACGGCGATCGGGTTCCTGTCGCTGAACTTCTCGATCTCGCCGCCCTTCCGCCAGCTTGGCAACATGGTTGCCGGCGGCATGATCGGTGTCTGGGTCTTCACCATGTTTCTGCTTCCCGGACTGATCTGCTGGATTCCGATCCGCCAGAAGCAGGGCGAGGCGTCGGTCGACCGTTTCATGGTTGCGCTTGGCGAATTTGTCATCCGCCACCAGAAGCGCCTTCTTCTCGGCATTCCGGTGATCATCATCGCCTTTGGTGCCGGCATCTCGCAGATCAAGCTCGAGGATGATTTCCTGCGCTATTTCGACGAGAGTTTCGAGACACGCCAGGCCACCGACCTCTATGAAACCGAGCTTGGGGGGCTGAATGTCCTTGAATATTCGGTCGATACCGACGAGGAGAACGGCATCAATTCGGTCGCCTATCTGACAAAACTTGATGATCTGTCGGCATTTCTTCGCGCACAGCCGGAAGTCAGCCACATCCGTTCGCTCAGCGACACGATCAAGCGGCTGAACATGAACATGAATGGCGATGATCCGGCCTTCTACCGCATTCCGGAGAGTGACGAGGAAGCCTCGCAGTTCCTCTTCCTCTACGAGCTGTCGCTTGGCTATGGCATGGATCTGACAGACCAGATCAATGTCGACCGGTCCTCGACACGGGTCTCGGCCTTCGTCGGCTACGCCACAACACGCCAGCTGATCGCGCTGGATGAGAAAATCCAGTCATGGTTCGACACCAACGCGCCCGAGCTGAAGAGCCCGGTCACTGGCCAGACACATGTCTATACGATGATCTCGGCCCGCGACGTCCCGTCGATGCTACAGGGTACAACGCTGGCACTTGTCTTCATTTCCTTTGTCATTTTCCTCGTGCTTCGCAACCTGAAGCTCGGCATTGTCTCGCTGGTCCCGAACCTGTTGCCAGCGGTGATGGGTTTCGGCCTGTGGGGCTATATGGTTGGCAATGTGACGCTGGCCGTGTCGATTGTCGTGGCGATGACGCTTGGCATCGTCGTCGATGACACGGTGCATTTCATGCTGAAATACGCCAATGCCCGCAAACGCGGTGAAAGCGCCGAGGACAGTGTGCGCTACGCCTTCAAATCGGTTGGCATGGCGCTGACGGTGACCTCGCTCGGCCTTGTCATCGGCTTTGCCATTCTCGGCCAGTCCGGCTTTGCAGTGAACCGCGACATGGCCCGCCTGACAGCCATCACGCTCAGCTTCGCGCTGTTCGTTGATTTCCTCTTCCTTCCGCCGCTTCTGATCTTTCTAGACAGGATGAAAACCATGAAGACCCATGCAACCTCCGCCGCCGCACTGGCGGTAATCGCCAGCCTCGCCGCTGCGGCGCTGATGCTGTCGCCAGCCGCACCGGCGCTGGCCTCGAATGAAAAGGGGCTGGCCATCGCCACCGAAGTCGACAACCGTGACAAGGGATGGGGCGATGTCACCGTCGAGGGCGAAATGGTGCTGAAGAACAAGGCCGGCAATGAGTCGGTTCGTAAGTTCCGCTCCACAATTCTGGAAGCCGCCGACGCCTCGGAAGGCGACCGGTCGATCATCACCTTTTCGCAGCCCCGCGATGTGCGCGGCACGGCGCTGCTGACGCATTCCAAGATCGAACCGGATGATGATTCGCAATGGATCTTCCTGCCGGCAGTGAAGCGGGTAAAGCGCATTTCATCGTCTAACCGCACAGGCAAGTTCGTCTCTTCGGAATTCTCCTATGAGGATCTGGGGTCCGAAGAGGTTGCGGATAATGATCATATCTGGGTTGAGGATGCGCCCTGTGCTCATGATGCCTCGCTGACCTGCGCCGCCGTCGAGAGCCGCCCGAGGAACAAGCGATCCGGATATTCAAAACGCGTCTCCTTCATCGATCTTGATGAATACCGGGTGCATCAGATCGATTTCTACAACCGCCGCGGTGATCTGGAAAAATCGCTGAAGTTCACGGATTACAAACAATATGAAGGCCAGTTCTGGCGGGCCCACACCATGCTCATGGACAATATGCAGACCGGCAAATCGACACGGCTCTCCTGGGGCGAATACAGCTTTCGCCAGGGCCTGACCGATCGTGACTTCACACCACAGGGGCTTCCCAAGGCCAGCCGATGATCGCGCCCACCGCATCGTGCCGTCCCATCCTGCTAACGGCGATTCTGGCCGTTTTCGCCAGCCTGACAGGTCATGCTGCCAAGGCCGGGATCAGCACCGAGCATCGCGGCGAGATCACCGCCGAGGCAAGCTGGTATCCGCAAAGTGCGGCCCATGCTGGCCAGAAGGACAGTTTTGTCCATGTTGAAACCCGGCCGGAGCTGGTGCTCTATGGCGACAGGGCGGAAGCGTTGATCCAGCCACGGATCAGCGGCGGCACGGTTGGCGAGGGCAGCATCGATTTCCGTGAGGCGCATGTCACCGCGCGCATTGGCGATGCCGATATCCTTGTCGGCAGCACCATCCTGTTCTGGGGCAAGGTGGAAAGCTACAACCCGGTGGATGTGGTCAATGCCAGGGATTTCAGCCGCGGGCTGATGCGCAGCGAAAAACGCGGCGCGCCGATGCTGCGCGTATCCTGGCCGGTCGGCCCCGGCCAGCTTGACCTTCTGGCAATCGATTTTGCCGAAAACATCTATCCCGGGCTGGCGAGCCGCGAACGGCCAGCGCTCCGCATCGCGAAAGGGACCAGCTATTCCGGCGGGGCCAAGCGTGACGACATCGCCAATGCCGTCCGCTGGTCTGGATATTTCGGTGATATCGACCTTGGCGTCAGCTGGTTTCGCGGCACCGGATCGGCGCCGCGGCTGTTGCCACAGGCCGGCGGCACGCTGAAACCTGACTATAGCCGCATTACCCAGGCCGGTCTCGACATCCAGTATCTTCGCGGCGATTCCGCGCTGAAGGCCGAGTTGATCCGGCGCACAGGCCAGTATGACAGGCTTGGCACGGCAAGGACCTACCGCGCTGGTGTCGTCGGGATTGAACATAATCTCTATGGCGTCATGGACAGCGGGCGTGACATCGTGCTGATCGGTGAATATGCGCGCGACAGCCGCAAGGGGCTGGCGCATAGCGGGTTCCAGAATGACCTGACGGTCGGCGCCCGCTGGCTGTGGAATGATGTCGAAGATACCGAGGTGCTTGGCCTTCTGACCCGTGACCTCGACAATGATGCGCAGACTGTCACGGTCACCATCGACCGGCGGATCAATGACCAGCTTACCTTCGAGGCGAGCGCCAGAGGGACGTCACGCTATGACAGCGATCCGAACAGCACCGCACTGCAGAAGGACAGCGCTGTGGTCATGGCCCTGACCTACGGGTTCTAAGGGTCGGAAAACATTTTCCTCCGCTTTTGCGGCGTAGGGTGGTGGGCCCGGCAGGACTCGAACCTGCAACAACACGGTTATGAGCCGTGGG
>JAYOST010000030.1:0-16986 GCA_038139365.1 Alphaproteobacteria bacterium | reverse complement strand
CGATGCACTTCTTGTCGCGAAGCGCCTGCTTGGCCTCGGCATTGCCGGTGAAGGCGATGATCTTGGCGCCATAACGCTCTTCGACGATCTGGTTGTAGAAAGCGCCCTGCTTGCCACAAACCGGCTTGCCGCGAAGGTCTTCCCAGTTCTTCAGGCCAAGTGCCTTTGGCGACATGATGTTGGTGCCTGAAGTGTAGTAGTTCGGGCCGACGATGCCGACGATCTCGCGGCGGTCCTTGCGGTCCGACATGGTGGCGATCATCAGGTCGATCTTGCCTTGCTCGAGGAACTGCATCCGGTTCGACGACTGCACGGCAACAAGCTCGAGATCGACGCCCATCTTCGCGGCGACGTCCTTCGCCATGTCGATTTCCATGCCGACGATGTCGCCGCTGGTGTCACGGAAGCCCCATGGTTTGTAGTCGGCCTTTACGCCAACCACGATCTTGCCGCGCGACATGACCTTGTTCCATACATCATTGCTACAGGCATGGCCGCCCGCTGACGCCGCAATCGGTGCCAGCGCAAAGGCGCCGGCCAAAGCCGTGGTCAGAAGTTTCTTCATCATAAATTCACCCTCCCTTGGTGTCGTGGTGAGCAGGCTAGTCCCGCTCGACATATTCTCCATGTTGCCTGGAGAACGATTCTGATTTCCGGAGATTACCTTGGATGCCAGTTCCAGACTTGGCAACCATTAGTCCGATTATCGTTTCAAAAAGATACAGCGCGCCAAGCTGCGAGGCAAAAAAATGCTGGTTTGCCGTGGCGGCGAGCAGGGTCTCGTCGGCCAGCGCGGCAAGAGGCGCGTCAAGGCTGTCGGTGATAGCGACAATGCGGGTGCCGGCCTCGATTCCCGATCCGGCAAGCGCCAGAGTGTGTGCCGCATAGGGCATCACGCTCAGGCAGATCATCACATCCTCCTCGCCAAGCCGCCTGATCTGGCTGGCGATGCCGGATGGTTCCACCCCCAGCACCTCCCAGTTGTCGAAGGCAAGCGAGGCAACATAGCCGGCGTAGGATCCGATGTGGCGCTGGCCCATCTGGGCGTTGATAAAGACCTGCCGCGCGTTCCGCGCCATTTCGGCCACGCGCTCGATGACGGCCGGGTCGGCATTCACCATGGTCTCGTTTATGTTGCGCATCGATTGCTGGCCGTAGGCGAGATGGAATTGCGCACTGTCATCGCCGTTGGCATGGCCGACACGCAATGCCTCGGCCCGGTCATGATACCCGCTATAGGTATCCTTGGCGGCCATGCGGCAGGCTTCCTTCAACGCCTCGTAACTGGCAAAACCCAGCTGTCGTGCCAGGCGGCTGAAGGTCGGGGGCGTCAGGCCGGTGCTGTCGGCGATATAGCGCATCGACCTGAAGGACACCTCGATCGGGTTCGCCGCAACAAAATCCGCCGCCTGCCGCAATTGCGGCGACAGGCTGTCCGCATGTTCCGCGATCACATTCCTGATATTCATTGTCAGACAGCTTTCAATCTTTGTAACAACCATATCATTATTGTTTCTTTGTTTCAAATGTTACATGGTTGTGCCACAGGTCGTTTGTGAACATGCCGCGGGCGGTGGAGTCACAGCGGTACAGGACCTTAATTGCAAGGGATGGCAGCCAGATGGAAACACAGCAGGATCGACTGCCGGCCCATTCCTCCGTTGTCGTGATTGGCGGCGGTGTCATGGGATGCTCGACGCTTTATCACCTGGCGAAGGCGGGGGTGAGCGACGCCATCCTGCTGGAACGCAACAAGCTGACGTCGGGCACCACCTGGCATTCGGCAGCGCAGGTACGGGCGTTGCGTTCGACCCGCAACCTGACTGATCTGGTCCGCTATTCCATCGACCTCTATTCGCGGCTGGAAGAGGAGACCGGCCAGCAGGTCGGCTGGATCAACAAGGGATCACTGTCGATCGCGACGAATGAGGACCGGATGATCCATGTCCGGCGGCAGGCGGCGCTGGCCAGGCTGTTCGGCATGCGCGCCGACACCATTTGCGCTGGTGAGGCAGCCGAACGCTGGCCCCTGATGAATGCTGATGATGTGGTCGGGGCGGTCTGGTCGCCTGATGACGGCCGGGTCAGCCCATCCGACCTGTGCGCGGCGCTCGTCAAGGGTGCGCGCGCTGGCGGGGCGCGTATCTTTGAGGATACCGGCGTCACTGGCATCCTCACCGAGGGCAATCGGGTCACCGGAGTGGAAACCAGCCGCGGCATGGTGAAATGCGATGCCATCGCGCTGTGCACCGGCCTGTGGAGCCGCGAGGCCGCCGCCATGGCCGGGGCCGAAGTGCCGGTCTGGCCATGTGAGCATTTCTATCTCTTGACGAAAGCCGTGCCGGGGGCCGAGGGCAATCTGCCGACCCTGTCCGACCATGATGGGCATCTCTACATCCGTGATGATTCTGGCGGGATACTCGTTGGCTGTTTCGAGCCGATGGGAAAGCCGATCGACCCGGAGCGGATCGGCCATGACTTCGCCTTCCAGCTTCTGCCTGAGGATTGGGACCATTTCGAGCCGATGATGCATAACGCGCTTCACCGGCTTCCCTGTCTGGAACATGCAGAGGTGAAGATGCTGCTGAACGGGCCGGAAAGTTTCACGCCCGACGGCAGTTTCCTTCTTGGCGAGACGGCAGAGACACGTGGGCTGTTTCTGGGATGCGGGATGAATTCGGTGGGCGTCGCCACCGGCGGCGGGGCCGGCATGGCGCTGGCCCATGCCATCCAGCATGGTGCGCCCCCGGCCGACCTGCATGAGGCAGATCCGAAGCGGTTTGACTCCTCGGTGAACAGCGCGGCGGCGCTGGCAGCACGGGTTCCGGAGGTGCTTGGCAAGCATTATGAGATTGCCTATCCGGGGCGGCAATGGGCTACAGCGCGTTCGCTGCGCCGGTTGCCGCTGCATGATGAATGGGTCAGGCATGACGCGCATTTCGGCCAGGTCTTCGGCATTGAACGCCCGCTTTATTTCAACAAGACCGCCGAGCCGGCCCTCAGTTTCGGACGCCCCGACTGGTTCGACCATGTCGGTGCCGAGGTGACAGCGGCGCATCAGCACGCCGGCATCACCGAGATTTCCAGCTTCGGCAAGATCGATGTTCGCGGTCCCGACGCGCTGGCCACTCTCGAGGTGATCTGCACCAACCGAATCGACCGGCCTGTTGGGGCTGCCTGCTACACGCTGATGCTGAACGATGCCGGCGGTATCGAGAGCGACCTCACAGTTTTTCGCCTTGGCGAGGACCATTTCCGGCTGATGGTCGGCACCGCCGCGTTGAAACGCGACCTGGCGCATATCCGCAATCACATTCAGGCTGATGCCGATCTGCGGATCAGTGATGTCACGGGTGATCTGGCGGTGCTGGGGCTGAACGGGCCGGACAGTGCGGCGATCGCCAGCAGACTTGGCGCGGACTGGATGAACGATGTTGGCTATTTCCGGCATGAAGAGGCCCTGATCGGGGAGGTGAGAGCGCGGGCCGCGCGCCTGTCCTATGTCGGTGAGGCCGGCTGGGAATTGACCTGCGCTGCCGCTGACGCCCCGCGCCTGTTCGCCATCCTGTCCGGGGCCGGCGCGGCACCTGTCGGGGCGCTGGCGCAGACATCGATGCGGATCGAAAAGGGGTTTCTCGCCTATGGCCATGATCTGGATACCGATGTGACACCGGCGATGGCCGGTCTGGATTTTGCGCTTGCCGGTGACAAGGATTTCATCGGCAAAGCGGCGCTGTTGAGACTTGATCCGCCTGCGTCACGGCTGGTGTCGTTGCTGTTTGATGATGAAAATGTGGTGCCGCTTGGCAATGAGCCGGTGATTGTGGGTGAGCGGATCATCGGCAAGACCACCTCTGCTGCCTTCGGGTACCGGGTCGGGCGTCCGGTCGCGATCGCCTCGATCAGCAGCGAGGATGTCGGTGATGGTGCAGCCGCCATGGTCGATATCGCCGGTGCACATGCCGCCTGCCGGATGTCGGTCAAACCGCTGTTCGATCCCGCTGGTGGCCGCATGCGGCCTGCAACAAGGTAGGCTGTTATGTCGAATGTCTTTCCGCGCCACATGAAAGCAATCCCCCCGACAGCGGTGGCAGGCGAGGGATGCTACATTATTGATTCTGACGGCAAGCGGTATCTCGACGGGTCCGGAGGGGCCGCTGTCTCCTGTCTCGGGCATGGCCATCCGGCGGTGATCAAGGCAATAAAGTCGCAGCTGGACCAGTTGGCATTCGCCCATACCGGCTTCTTCACCTCTGAACCTGCCGAAGCGCTGGCAACACTGCTGGCAGAGCATGCCCCCGACGGAATCGATCATGTCTATTTTGTTTCCGGCGGTTCAGAGGCGGTGGAGGCGGCACTGAAGCTGGCCCGGCAGTATTTTGTCGAGATCGGCGAGACATCACGCCGGCATGTGATCGCTCGTCGGCAGAGTTATCACGGCAACACGCTTGGCGCGCTGGCGGCCGGCGGCAATGCCTGGCGGCGGCAGATCTATGACCCGATCCTGATGGAAACAAGTCACATCGCCCCCTGCTACGCCTATCGTGAAATGCGCGATGGCGAGTCCGAGACGGCGTTTGCCCTGCGTGTGGCGGATGAGCTTGAGGCCGAAATCCTGCGGCTTGGGCCGGAAAATGTAATGGCCTTTGTCGCTGAGCCGGTGGTGGGCGCGACGCTTGGCGCTGTGACGGCCCTGCCGGGCTATTTCACGCGTATCCGCCAGATTTGCGACCGGTACGGGGTGTTGCTGATTCTGGATGAGGTCATGTGCGGCATGGGCCGGACCGGACATCTTTTCGCCTGCGAGGCGGATGATGTGCGCCCCGATATCCTGACCATCGCCAAGGGGCTTGGGGCAGGGTATCAGCCGATCGGTGCGATGCTGTGCAGCAGTGATATCTACCGCGCCATCGAATCGGGAAGCGGTTTTTTCCAGCATGGTCATACCTATCTCGGGCATCCGGCAGCCTGTGCCGGCGCGCATGCCGTGGTAACAACGCTTCTCGGGGACCAGCTGATCGGCCGGGTGAAGACTCAGGGGCGCAAGGTCATCGCCGCCCTGCAGGATCGGTTCGGCGCACATCCGCATATCGGCGATATCCGTGGGCGGGGCCTGTTCCTTGGCATGGAATTTGTCGCGGATCGTGACAGCAAGGCCCCCTTCGCGCCGGAAGAGGCCCGCCACAAGCGGTTCAAGGCGGCGGCCTTCGAGGCCGGACTGATTTGCTATCCCATGGGGGGCACAGTCGATGGGCGCCAGGGCGACCATGTGTTGCTGGCGCCACCTTTTATCATCAGCGACGAGCAGATCACCGAGCTGTGTGACAAGCTCGAAATCGCGGTCGCGAACACCTTCGGGGCAGGTTGACCGCATTGCCAGCAGACAGGGGTTGCGCGAATTGGTCACAGCTTTGCGTGGCTATTTCTCTTTCCAATCTCGCCAAACTTCTTTTCACTCCTCGTTCAGTTCTAGCCGCCGCGAGCCCCGATCTCGCGTCGTCGGACCGCCACAGTTGTTTGTGGAGGCGCGGTCTGGAAAAATGAGGAGGAATTTCCATGGTACCTGGTGCATTCAATTATCACCGGCCCGACAGCGTAGATGCTGTAATCGGTCTGCTTGGTGAGTGGGGAGATGATGCGCGTGTCATCGCCGGCGGGCACAGCCTGATCCCGGTGATGAAGCAGCGGCTCAGCGATATCAGCCATCTGATCGATCTTGGCGGCGTCGAGTCGCTGAAGGGGATCAGTGTCGAAGGCGGAACCGTGACCATCGGCGCGATGACCACGCAGCACGAGCTGATCAGCAGCGACGCGCTGGCGTCGGCAGCCCCGATCATCCGTGAAGCCTCGCTGCAGATTGCCGATCCGCAGGTGCGTTATCTTGGCACCATCGGTGGCAACGTCGCCAATGGCGACCCGGCGAACGACATGCCCGGCCTGATGCAGACACTTGATGCGACCTATCATCTGGCGGGCCCGAACGGCACCCGCACTGTTGCTGCCCGCGAATTCTACGAGGCAGCCTATTTCACCGCGCGCGAGGATGATGAAATCCTGACGGCGGTGTCCTTTGCCGCGACGAGCGGTGGCTATGCCTATGAAAAGCAGAAGCGCAAGATCGGCGATTATGCGACCGCTGCTGCCGGTGTTCTGCTGACCATGGATGGCGGATCCTGTTCGGCCGCCTCGGTGGCGCTGACCAACCTGTCCGACACGCCTGTCTATTGCACGGATGCCGTCGAGATTCTTGTCGGCAGTTCTGTCGATGATGCGACCATCGCCAACGCGGTGAAAGCCGCTGTCGCGGCGTCCGATCCGGTGGCAGATACCCGCGGGCCGGTTGATTTCAAGAAATATGTCGCCGGCGTGATCGTGAGAAAAGCGATCGAGAGCGCCAAGGCGCGGGCATAAGGGAGGCCAGAATGGAAAAGATGCATGTGAAAATGAAGGTCAACGGCAAGGATGTCGACCTTCTGACCGAGCCGAGAACCCTTCTGATCCACGCGCTTCGCGAGGAGCTTGGAATAACTGGGCCTCACGTCGGTTGCAGCTCGTCGCATTGCGGCGCCTGCACCGTTGACATGAATGGCATGTCGGTCAAGTCCTGCACCGTGTTTGCCGCGCAGGCCAATGGTGCAGAGATCACCACGATCGAGGGTCTTGGCTCGCCAGACGGGCTTCATGTCCTTCAGGAAATGTTCAAGGAACATCACGGCCTGCAGTGTGGTTACTGCACCCCTGGCATGATCACCAGAGCCTACCGGCTGCTTCAGGAAAACCCGAACCCGACCGAGGAAGAGGTCCGTTTCGGCATCGCCGGAAACCTCTGCCGCTGCACCGGTTACCAGAATATCGTCAAGGCCATTCTCGAGGCCGCCGCGAAAATGAACGAGATGAAGGAGTCAGCGTAATGAACGAAGCAACCCCTCCGAAGGAAGAGCGTACCGCCGCTCTGAGTGGCCTCGGGACGTCGCGCAAGCGCGTCGAGGACGCCCGGTTCACGCAAGGCAAGGGCAATTATGTCGATGACCTGAAGCTGCCGGACATGCTGTTTGGCGACTTTGTTCGCTCGCCCTATGCCCATGCCCGGGTTAAGTCGATCAACACGGAAAAGGCGCTGGCGCTTCCGGGCGTTCATGCGGTTCTGACAGCGGCCGATCTCGAGCCGCTGGGACTGCACTGGATGCCGACCCTGGCTGGTGACAAGCAGATGGTCCTTGCCGATGGCAAGGTGTTGTTCCAGGCGCAGGAAGTCGCCTTCGTCGTTGCCGATGACCGGTATGCTGCTGCCGATGGTGTGGCCGCCGTCGAGGTCGAGTATGAAGAGCTTCCGGTTCTGGTCGATCCGTTCAAGGCAGAGGCCGACGGCGCGCCGGTGCTGCGCGAGGATATCGCCGACCAGAAAGAAGGGGCCCACGGGCCGCGGCGCCATCCAAACCACATCTTTACCTGGGAGGCCGGTGACCGTGCGGCGACCGAGGCTGTGCTGGCCGAGGCTGATGTCGTGGCCGAGGAGATGATCTATTATCACCGCACCCATCCCTGTCCGCTGGAGCCATGCGGCTGCGTGGCCTCGATGGACAAGGTGAATGGCAAGCTGACTGTCTGGGGCACCTTCCAGGCACCGCATGCGGTGCGTACGGTCGCCTCGTTGATTTCCGGCATCGCCGAGCACAATATCCGGATCATCTCGCCGGATATCGGTGGCGGTTTCGGCAACAAGGTCGGTGTCTATCCGGGCTATGTCTGCTCGATCGTCGCCTCGATTGTCACCGGCGTGCCGGTGAAGTGGATCGAGGACCGTTCAGACAATCTGATGGCCACCGCCTTTGCGCGTGACTACTGGATGATGGGCCGGATCTCGGCGACAAAGGACGGCAAGATCACCGGCTTGCATTGCCACACAACAGCCGACCATGGCGCGTTTGACGCCTGTGCGGACCCGACAAAGTTCCCGGCAGGCTTCATGAATATCTGTACCGGGTCCTACGATATCCCGACCGCCTTTCTGTCTGTTGACGGAATCTACACGAACAAGGCCCCGGGCGGCGTTGCCTACCGCTGTTCCTTCCGGGTGACCGAGGCGGCCTATTTCATCGAACGGATGATCGAGGTGCTGGCGATCAAGCTTGGCATGGACGCCGCCGAGCTGCGTGCCAAGAACTTCATCAAGAAGGACCAGTTCCCGTATCAGTCTGCCCTCGGGTGGGAGTATGATTCCGGTGACTATCACACGGGATGGGACAAGGCGCTGAAAGCGGTCGGCTATGACGATCTCCGCAAGGAGCAGGCTGAGCGCGTCGAAGCCTTCAAGCGCGGTGAGACACGCACGCTTCTTGGCATCGGGCTGAGCCACTTCACCGAGATCGTCGGTGCCGGCCCGGTAAAGAACTGCGATATTCTCGGCCTCGGCATGTTCGACAGCTGTGAAATCCGCATCCATCCGACCGGATCGGCCATCGCGCGTCTCGGCACCATCTCGCAGGGTCAGGGCCATGCCACGACCTTCGCGCAGATCCTGGCGTCCGAGATCGGCATTCCAGCCGAAGACATCACGCTGGAGGAAGGCGACACCGATACAGCGCCTTACGGTCTTGGCACCTACGGGTCGCGCTCGACCCCGGTTGCCGGTGCCGCCACCGCCATGGCAGGCCGCAAGATCCGCGCCAAGGCGCAGATGATCGCCGCCTACCTTCTCGAGGTGCATGACAATGACCTTGAATGGGACGTCGACCGGTTTGTCGTGAAAGGCGCGCCGGAGCGGTTCAAGACGATGAAGGAAATCGCCTTCGCGTCCTACAACCAGGCGATCCCGGGCGTCGAGCCGGGTCTTGAGGCGGTCAGCTATTATGACCCGCCGAACATGACCTATCCCTTCGGCTCCTACATCTGCGTGATGGAGATCAATGTTGATACCGGCACCACCGAAATCCGCCAGTTCTATGCGCTGGATGATTGCGGCACCCGCATCAACCCGATGATCATCGAGGGGCAGGTCCATGGCGGCCTGACCGAGGCGCTTGCCATCGCCATGGGCCAGGAGATTGCCTATGACGAGCAGGGCAATGTGACCACTGGCACGCTGATGGACTTCTTCATCCCGACAGCGGTTGAAACCCCGAACTACCAGACCGACTTCACCGTCACCCCGAGCCCGCATCACCCGATCGGCGCAAAGGGTGTTGGTGAAAGCCCGAATGTCGGCGGTGTGCCGGCCTTCTCGAACGCTGTGCATGATGCGTTCAAGGCGTTTGGTCTGACCCAGTCGCACATGCCGCATGATCACTGGCGGATCTGGAAGACTGCCGAGAGCCTCGGTCTTCACGACTGAGCCAACTGAAAGAAGGACAGGCAGGGGGCCGTGGCCCCCTGCCGCCATATGATGACCTGGACAGATCTGAAATCCCGCCTCGGGCAGGCCGGCTATGTGGCCTCCAACGAGCTGGCCATGGCGATCCATATCGCGCTGCAGCTGGAACGGCCGATCCTGCTGGAGGGTGACGCCGGCGTCGGCAAGACGCAGGTGGCGAAAACCCTTGCCGAGATCGAGTCGACCGAGTTGATCCGGCTGCAATGCTATGAAGGGCTGGATGCCGCCGCCGCCATCTATGAATGGAACTACCAGCGCCAGCTGTTGTCGATCCGTGCGGCGGCTGACAGCGGTGCCAGCGCCGATGCCATGGAGGCCCGGATCTTCTCGCGTGAATTTCTGCTTGAACGACCGCTTCTTCGCGCCATCCAGCAGGAGCGCCCGCCGGTGCTGCTGATCGATGAGATTGACCGCGCCGACGAGGAGTTCGAGGCGTTTCTTCTGGAGGTCCTTTCGGACTTCCAGATCACCATTCCCGAGCTTGGCACCATCGCCGCGACGAGCCGGCCGATTGTGGTGCTGACGGCGAACGGCACCCGTGATTTGTCGGATGCGTTGCGCCGGCGCTGTATTTACAGCCATGTTCCCTATCCTGACCGCGCCACCGAACTGGCCATTCTGGAAAAGCGCGGGCCGGAGCTGTCACCGCATCTGGCGGCGCAGATCGTCAGCTTCGTGCAGGCGATCCGCAAGGAAGAGCTGGAAAAGAAACCCGGCGTCGCCGAGACACTGGACTGGGCTGCGGCGCTGGCTGGGTTGGGCCTGAAGGATCTGACCGATGATCCGGTGGCGTTGCAGGCGTCGCTTGTCGCGCTGCTGAAGACCGAGGCCGATCAGGCTGCCATTCCCGGGGAAGTGGCACAGCGCCTGGCAGGCGTCGCCGGATAGGCCCGATGCCGCAGGTCACCAGGTTTCCGACGCGCGCTTCGACAGTCGAGCGCATGGGTGATTTCACCCGCCATCTGCGCCATAACGGCTTTCGCGTCGGTGTCCAGGAGACCGAGATGGGGTTGCAGACACTTAGTCATATCGACGTCGCCGACCCGCTTGAGGTGCGTCTGGCACTGAAGGCCATCTGCTGTGCCGATCTTCATGGGCATGACAGGTTTGATGATCTGTTCGACGCCTTCTGGCTGAACCGGTCGGTGATGCGCACGCAGCATCAGGAAACGAATATCCGCAAGCCGGACCCGTCGAGCTTCAGCAATCTTTCAAGCTTCATGCAGCAGCAGGATACGGGGCGTACCGGCGAGACCGACACGCCGGATAATGACAATGATGGCGAGGCTGACAGTGACGGAGAAGGCAAGCTGGTTTCAACCCAGGTTGTGAACAACAACCGCACCGATCTTCGCGAATTCCTGCGCCCCGAGGACCGCGCCCTGGCCGAGCGCGCCGCGCAACGTATCGCCGCCGCCATTCGCTATCGCCGGTCGCGCCGGCGCAAGGCGGCACGCAAGGGTGCGATGATTGATCTTCGTCGGGTGATCAGGCGCTCGGTCGGCACTGGCGGCGAGCCGATGCAGCTTCTTCGCCGGCGTCGCCCCGACCGTCCGGTGCATCTTGTCTCGATCCTCGATGTGTCCGGATCGATGACGCTCTACGCGCGGGTCTTTCTGGCCTTCATCCGCGGTTTGATCGATGCTGACCAACGCGCTGACGCGTTCGTTTTCCACACAAATCTGATGTGTGTCAGCGATGCGCTCCGCGACAATGATTCGCTGCGCGCGGTGAACCGCCTGTCGATCATGGCGCAGGGATTTGGCGGTGGCACCCGCATTGGCACCTGCCTGAAACAGTTCAACAGCCAGTACGCAAACCGGATCATCGGGCGGCGCAGCGTGGTCATCATCATGTCGGACGGGTATGACACCGGCAATTCCGAGCTGGTTGGCGAAGAGCTGGCGCGTCTTCGGCGGAAGGGGTGCAGGATCATCTGGCTGAACCCGCTGCTAGGCTGGCGGGACTATGAACCGGTGGCGGCCAGCATGGCGGCGGCCTTGCCCTATCTGGATTGTTTTGCCCCCTGTAACACGCTGGAAAGCCTTGCCGCCCTGGAATTCGAGCTGGAGCGCCTATGAAACAGGTGACACAGACAGCGATTGACAGAACCCAGGAACAGCTTCGTGCTGGTGGCGTGCCGCACGCTGTCGCCACGGTGGTGCGCACCCTGTCTTCAACAGCGGCAAAGCCCGGCATGAAGGCAATTGTGCTGGAAAACGGGGAATTTGCCGAGGGATGGCTTGGCGGTGGCTGTGTGACATCGGCCGTTCGCAAGGCGGCGCAGACGGCCATCGAAACCGGCGAGGCGACATTGGTATGCCTCCGGCCAGAAGAGCTTCTTGCCGATGAGAGCGATGCCGAGATGATCACGCTGGCGCGCAATGGATGCCCCAGCAAGGGGTCGATGGATATCTTTGTCGAGCCTGTGGTGCCGTTGCCCGAACTGGTTGTCTACGGTCATGGCCCGGTGGCGCTGGCGCTGGTGCAGATCGCCCGTGGCTTCGGGTTTACGCTGACTGTCTGCGGCAAGGTCGATGGCGGCGTGATCGAAGCTGATCATCACTACGCCACACCGGCCGATCTCGATGCGCAGCCGGTGTCCAATGCCGCGCGCTACATCGTCGTGGCGACACAGGGGGCCGGCGACGTCGCTGCCCTGAGCTCGGCGCTGTCAGGCCCCACCGCCTATGTCGCCTTTGTCGGCAGCCGGCGCAAATTCGCCGCCTATAAGGACAGGCTCACCGATGCTGGGGCTACCGAGGCGTTGCTGGCCGGGGTGCGCTCGCCCGCCGGCCTTCACATCAATGCGGTCACGCCTGAGGAGATCGCCCTGTCGATCATGGCCGAAATCGTTCAAAATCGCCGCGCTGGACGGGGAAGCGAGAGCCCCGATGACTGAACTCGCCATAGTGCTTCTCGCGGCAGGTGAGTCGCGGCGCATGGGCCTGGCCAATAAGCTTTTGCTGCCGGTGGGTGGCGAGCCGCTGGTACGCCGTACCGCGCGGCTTCTGGCATCGGTCGCTGGCGCGCGGGTGACGGCCGTCATTGGCCATGAGGCGGATGAGGTCGCCGCCGCACTTGCCGGTCTGGACATTTTTGTGACGGTGAATCCCGCCTTTGCCGAGGGCCAGCGTTCCAGCGTCCATCACGGTCTGTCGCGGGCCGATACAGCTGGCAATTACATGGTCACCCCGGCTGATATGCCCCGCCTGACCATGGTGGATTGTGATGCCCTGATCAGCGCGCATGCCGCGGCCCCTGATGGGTCGGTGACCGTACCGATGCGCCATGGTCCCGGTGGTGCCGAGCGCGGCAACCCGATCATGCTGTCGGCAGCGGCACGCGATGAGGTTGTGTCTGGCGGGATCAATCTCGGGTGTCGCGGGCTTCTTGACCGCCGGCCTGACCTTGTCCATATCCATACAACCACGTCTGACGGTTTCTTTGTCGATATTGATACCCCCGAGTCCTATATGATCGAGACCGGGGCCCCCGTGCCGGTGTCTGCCGGCTAGCCGTTCACGGCACCTACCCCTCAACGGAGTGACTACCCATGGAACTACAAGATGAAATCACCATCCCGGCCCCGCGTGACGAGGTCTACAAGGCGCTGAACGATGTCGCCGTACTGAAGGCCTGCATCCCGGGCTGTGAGGAGCTCGAGCGGGACGGTGAGAATGATCTGGTGGCCAAGGTCACGCTGAAGATCGGACCGGTGAAGGCACGGTTCGGCGGACGGGTGACGCTCGATTCCAGCAAAGCACCCGACGCCTTCAGCCTGTCCGGCGAGGGGGATGGCGGCATCGCCGGCTTTGCCAAGGGCGGCGCCGATGTCGAATTGATCGAGGATGGTGAACAGACGCTGCTTCGCTACACGGCGAAAGCCGAGACCGGCGGCAAGCTTGCGCAGCTTGGCGGGCGGCTGATCACCAGCACCGCGAAGAAGCTGTCGAAGATGTTTTTCGAGAAATTCGAGAAGGTGATGAGCGGCGAAGTGGAGCTTGAGGAAGCATCCTGAGCCGCATAGGGGCAGGCCGCCCGGCTTTCGGGCGCAATTCCCGCCATCGCATATCGCGCTTCGCAACCGCCCCGCTATTGTGCAAGACTTTGGTCGCGCCAGCTTAGCCAAGGGAGAGGTGTGATGAGCAGCAAGCACGACCAGAGCATGATGGACAATTTGTACTGGTGGGGCGTGCCGACGCTGTTCCGTGCGCCGCAGGACAGTCCTGACAATGCCGATATCGCCCTTGTCGGGGTGCCGCATTCAACCGGAAACGGGACCACCGAACGCGATCAGCATCTGGGGCCGCGCGCGGTGCGGAACGTCTCGGCGCTGCAGCGCCGCGCCCATGGTGGGTTCCAGCTCGACCCGTGGGAGGTCGCCAGGGTGGTCGATGCCGGCGACGTACCCTTCCCGAGGGCCAATGACAATGAAGACTGTATCGAGCGGATTACTGCCTTTTACAAGGATATCGATGACAGTGGCGCGCGGCCGGTCTCCATCGGTGGCGACCATTCGATCACCGGCGGCATTATTCAGGGGCTGGGTCGGGGCAAGCTCGCTGGCGGCGAGAAGATCTGCTTCCTGCATCTGGATGCACACACCGACGTCTTCACCAAAGTTGATCATTTCCTTGGTGCGGAAAAGTCCGCGGCCCACTGGGGGGCCTATACCGCTGACCAGGGGCTGATCGACCCCACAGGTTCGATGCAGATCGGGCTTCGCGGCCATCCGCGGACGCTGGACTGGCTGCAGCCGTCCTATGACTATGGCTACAATGTTGTGACCATGGCGGACTACCGGGCGCGCGGTGCCGCCGATGTGATCGCCCAGGCAAGAGATGTTCTTGCCGGTAGGCCGGTCTATATCACCTTCGACCTTGATTGCCTCGACCCGTCGGTCGCCCCCGCCGTCTCTAATATCGAGCCCGGGGTTACCGGGTTCTCGATGGATGAAGCGGTCGAGCTTCTGCATGCGGTGCGCGGCTTGAACATCATCGGCGGCGATGTGGTTTGCATGATGCCGACAAAGGACAGCCCCAACAACATCACGGCGATGGTCGGCACGGCCATCATGTTCGAGATGATTTCCATGATCGCGGAAAATATAGCGACGGGCGGTGGGTCTCGTTAGTTCCGCGGGCGCGGCCACGCCTTGGCGAGGCGGGCCGATCTGCCGGGTTGATCTTCAGACAATGCCGGTACGCTCGAGAAACCAGAAGGCCCCAATCGCTGAAATGATGGCAGAGACGGGGATCTGAAAGATCTGTCGGAATTGCCTGTCGCTCAGCCTCAATGCCAGCAGCATACAGAATATCGGGATCACGATCATAAGCTGGCCGACCTCGACACCAAGGTTGAAACTCAACAGGCCGACAAGAAATGCACCTTGTGGGAGCCCGAAATCAGACAGAACAGACGCGAAGCCAAGCCCGTGAAGCAAACCGAATGCGAACACCACGACTGATCGCGCGGTCGTTACTCGCGCCGACCTCTTGATGATGTTTTCAACTCCGATCCAGGCAATCGAAAGGGCAATCAGCGGCTCAACAATGGTCGCCGGAATGCTCAGCCAACCGAAACTGGCTGCTGCCAGCGTCATTGTGTGCGCGGCTGTGAACAGTGAAATCTGGAAAATCAGGCCACGCGCATACATTCCATAGGCTAGAAGACCCACAACAAACAGGATGTGATCAAGGCCGGCGGGAACGATATGGATGATGCCGGACCAGAGGTATTTCCCGATGATGGCTGCCGGCGCGGTGGGTTGTGCGTTGTTCAGCGTGAACTCCTGGCTCACACCACCGTTTGGCAGATAGTCGGAATATGCCGGATCGCTTCCAGTGCCTGTTTGCCGGATGAGCAAGGCCCCCAGAGAGGAGTGCCACCGCACCGAGACAGGCTCGCCGGCCGGTGGAAGGTCGGACCGGATTTTCAGTCTCGTATCGCGGGCGAGGTTGAGGTCCGGCTCATCAACAACTTCGACCGAAACCACTTCCAGCAACAGCGGACGGCCGGCTGAGACAACAGCAAGCCTTTCGGCAAGTTCAACAAACGAACCCTCCACCCTGTCTGCGAGGCTGGTGGGTGGGATGGCGCGCAGAGTGTCATAAATCTCGGAATTCTTGCTGTCATCGGTGTCGCTGATTGCCGAAAGATCAATATCAGCAAGAAAGGCCTCGCCCGAGAAAGTAAGATTGATGGTCATCTGGTCGGGCGTTGCGGCAACGACCCCGATATCCAGAATCGCGGGTCTTAGCTCATGCGCGCTGGCAGCCGGCAAGTGAAGCAGCGGTATGATCAAAAGCAGCAGAATTCTTGAAAGCAGAAAACAGGCTATGCTGTGGTGTTGAAGGTGTTTGCCTGACATGTGTTGATTTTGCAAAACTCTTGGCTCAGGTCAGATTGATGAAGGATGAATGATGAATATCTGCAGAAGCAGCGCAAGCAAATTGTCAATCTTTCCAAAACACATCTGGATTATCGTGACCGGTCTGGCAACGCTGTTGTTTCCAGTTTCCAGCCTGTTCGGTCATGAGGTGTGGATCGAGCCACATTCAGCGCATATCGAAGAGGGTCAGGAGCTTGTGGCTGATTTGCGAATTGGCGACATGTTTGCCGGTGACCACCTCATCTACATTCCGCAGCAAACCGAGATGCTGGCTGTCATAACTGAAACCGGGTCGTTTGATCTGGCCCCGAGAATCGGGAGCAGGCCCGTCATTGAGGTGCCTCCGGAAAAACTGGAGGAGGCTTCTGGACATGTAATTGTTGTCTATGAATCCGCAAATAGTTACGTCGATTATGCCTCCGAGGAGAAATTTTTTGCCTTCGCCGAAAAGAAGGGGGCGCCTGATGCGCGGCAGGACCATAAACGAAGGCGGTTGCCTGACAGTGGTTTTGTCGAGCGCTACAGGCGATTTGCCAAGGCCAGCATCACCGTCGGGCCTGAAACAAACATGGTCAATGACCGCGCCATGGGTATGGAAGTTGAATTCCTCCTGCTCGCGATAACGCCCCTTTCTGACGGACGTCTCGAGCTTGAGGTTCAACTGCTGTATCAAGGGATGCCGTTGCCCGACGCGCAAGCGACCCTGTTTTCACGTGATCCGGATGGGCTTGTCACCAAGGCAAGGCTGACTACAGGTCCGCAGGGGCTGGTTAGCGTGACGGCAGTGGCTGATCACAGCTACCTTCTTGACCATGTTACGCTGCGGGAGGCTGACCCGGACAGGGACCGAAACAGGCCTGTGTGGGAATCGTTGTGGGCGTCCCTGACATTCTCCGGTCCGAAAACCAGATGATGGCAATCAAGATCAGCTTGGCGTTGAAGCTGGATACCCGTGTGGTGTGGCATTCCAGCCCGTATGCCCGTTATAGATGTGCCGATTGTGGGGCGGCTCAGCAGGGGGCAGGAGGCAGGAGGCAGGAGGCAATGCCGCGTCATATCAGCCAGACACGTCTCCGCCACAACACCTGTTCCAGCGGCTGGCCTTTACGGGTGTCGTGGCGGGTTCAAGACAGTCAGATTGCGTGTCATGCGTTGGATTTGTAGATTCCGATGATTTCGGACAGCAGGTCGAGCGCTTCGTCGCGCGGTCGCTGGAAGGTGT
>JAYOST010000029.1:0-18369 GCA_038139365.1 Alphaproteobacteria bacterium | reverse complement strand
GCCGATGATGTCGGCATGGCCGGGGTGGCGATTGATTCAATCGCCGATATGGCGACGCTGTTCCGTGATATCCCGCTTGATCGCATGTCTGTCTCGATGACGATGAATGGCGCGGTGATGCCGGTTCTGGCGCTGTTCATCACCGCTGCCGAGGAGCAGGGGGTCGCGCCAGCGGCGCTGGCCGGCACCATTCAGAACGATGTTCTGAAAGAATTCATGGTGCGCAATACCTATATCTACCCGCCGACCCCTTCGATGCGGATCATCTCAGATATTTTTGCCTATTGCGCTGCCGAGATGCCGAAATTCAATTTCATCTCGGTGTCCGGTTATCATCTGCAGGAAGCCGGGGCCTCGAACGATCTGGAGCTGGCCTACACGCTTGCCGACGGGCTGGAATATGTGCGCGCCGGGGTGGCTGCGGGGCTTGATGTCGATGCCTTCGCGCCGCGGTTGTCCTTTTTCTTTGCCAATGGCATGCAGTATTTCATGGAGGTGGCGAAGCTGCGCGCCGCGCGGCTGTTGTGGGCCGAGATCATGAGGACACATTTCGCCCCGAAGGATCCGAAATCATTGATGCTGAGGACGCATTGCCAGACGTCGGGCTGGTCGCTGGCGGCGCAGGATGTGTTCAACAACGTCGCCCGCACCTGTATCGAGGCCAGCGCCGCCGTCGCCGGCCACACACAGTCTCTTCACACCAACTCGCTTGACGAGGCGCTTGGCCTGCCGACCGACCATGCGGCGCGCATTGCCCGCAACACGCAGCTCCATCTCCAGGGTGAGGCCAATATGGCGCATGTCATCGACCCGCTTGGCGGTGCCCATCTTCTGGAGCAGCTGACCCAGGGGTTGGTGCGGCGCGCCCGTGACCATATCGCCGAGGTGGAATCACTTGGTGGCATGGCCGCCGCCATCGAAGCCGGGGTGCCGAAGTTGCGGATCGAGGAAGTGGCCACCGCCGCGCAGGCGGAGATCGATTCGGGCCGCCGCCAGATTGTCGGGGTGAACAGCTATCAGCCCGCCCCCCGCGCCGACGGCAGCGAGGAGGTGTTGGTCCGCCGTATCGACAACAGCCAGGTGCGCGCGCAGCAGATCGCCAGCCTCAGATCCATCCGCGGCGAACGTGACGCGGCGCGGGTGGCGGCGGCGCTCGATGCGCTGTCGGCGGCGGCGGGTGGTAGCGCCAACCTGATGCCGATCGCGATCGAGGCGGCGCGCGCTCGTGCCACTGTCGGCGAGATGTCGGAAGCGCTGAGTCGCGTCTGGGGACGGCACAAGGCCGAAATCAGGGGTGTGAAAGGTGTCTGGAAGGCCCGCATGAAGGCGGATGCCGACCTTGCCGTTCTTCGTGACCGCGTCGAGGCCTTCATGGTGGCAACGGGCCGGCCCCCGCGCCTGCTTGTGGCCAAGCTTGGCCAGGATGGCCATGACCGCGGCCAGAAGGTGATTGCCTCGGCCTTTTCCGATATCGGCTTCGAGGTGACCATCGGACCGCTCTTTGCCAGCCCCGACGAAGTTTATGAGATGGCGGTTGCGTATGATGTCGACGCTGTCGGGATTTCAACGCTGGCAGCGGCGCATCTCAGTCAGGTGCCGGCACTCCGCCAGCGGCTTGATGCCGGCGAGGGCCGCCATATAGAGCTGGTCGTCGGCGGCGTGATCCCGCCTGGCGATGTTGCCGCGTTGAAACAGGCCGGCGCGGCGGCGGTATTCCCGCCGGGCACCAGGTCGACCGATGCGGCAAGCCGCCTTCTTGATCTTCTGGCGCGGCGACGCAATATCGCTGCCAGTGCCTAGCGGTATACCGCCGCGTCTGCCATTGCCCTTCGTCAACAGGATGTCTGACCATGAACCGTGCCGCCGATGCCGCCAGCGAAATAGTCGATGAATTCGGCTTCCTTGATGACTGGGAAGACCGGTATCAGCTTCTGATTGATCTGGGGCGCCGGCTGCCGCCGCTGCCGCCGCAATATATTGGCGAGGAATACCGGCTTCGCGGCTGCCAGTCGGTGGTGCATTTCGCAGCCGAGACCGATGCCGGGGAAATTACCTTCCATGCCGGCTCCGACGCCGCCATCGTGCAGGGGCTGATCGCGCTGCTTCTTCGTGTCTATTCGGGTCGTACCGCACAGGAGATCCGCGATACAGAGGCTGATTTCCTGTCCGAGATCGGGCTTGATTCGCATCTTTCGCCAACCCGAAAGACAGGTCTTGCCAGCATGTTGACAGCGATCAAGGCGGCGGCTGGCTGATCCGATGGATGTTCCTGCGTCAGCCGATCTAGGCTGGGGTCCGCTCGGCGCGCGGTGTGCGGCCATAGCATTCGCGGTAGCATTTCGAGAAATGCGAGGCCGAGACAAAGCCGCAGGCAAGGGCCACCGACAGGATCGACATTGAGGTCTGGCGCAGCAGATGCCGCGCCCGCGCCAGCCGCAGATTGAGATAATAGCGTGTCGGCGTGGTGTTCAGATATTTGCGGAACAGCCGTTCCAGCTGGCGTGTCGACAGATTCGTCATGCGCGCGATGTTGGTCTGCGCCAGCGGTTCCTCCAGATTGTCCTCCATCGTCTTTACCACGGCCAGAAGCTTGGGATGGCTGACGCCGAGGCGTGACCGAAGCTCCATCCGCTGTCGGTCGGTGGGTTCGCGGATGCGGTCATGGATGAACTGGTCAGACACTTCGGCGGCCAGCGCGCCGCCATGCGACTGCGCGATCAGGTTCAGCATCATGTCGAGCGAGGCGGTGCCGCCGGAACAGGTGACGCGGGTGCCATCAACCTCGAACAGGTCGTTGGTGATGTCGAGCTCGGGAAATTCCTCGGCAAGGCCGTCTATATTCTCCCAGTGGATCGTGCAGCGCCGGTCATCGAGAAGTCCGGCCGCCGCCATCACATAGGTGCCGGTGCAGATCGCGCCGATCACGGCGCCGTTACGATCAAGCCGCCGAACAAGGTTGAGGATGTTGCGGTCGGTGTTTTCGCGGACGTTGACGCCAGCGCAGACAAACACCATCCGGCAGTCCTGCAGCACCGCACTGCCACCATGCGATGCCACTTCGACACCGTTGCTGGCAACAGCGGCTTCGCCTGTCGGGCTGGCGATCACCCATTCATAGAGGTTCCTGTTGCTCTGCCGGTTCGCCGAGCGGAGCGGTTCTATCGCCGAAGCGAAGGCCAGCATCGAGAAGTCATTCAGAAGCAGAAACCCGATTCTTTGCGGTGACGTGCTGTCATCATGTTGAAGCAATGACTTGATCGTCTGAACGCTCATGTTCCAGTTCCCCTGCGCCTGGCCAATGCGAGGCGCGCAACCGACCGATTGTCGGCTATTCATTCTGGATTTGTACGATGGAAAAAGTCGGAAACAAAACAAAAAAATTTGGGCCTGCTGCAGCTTTTTGCTACGACAGGGCACATGAGCATTCCTCTTCCAGACCCGATCACCAGCGCCGGAAATGGTGAAGTCAAACGCCTCCGCTCGCTTCATGAACGTAAATTCCGCCGCCAGACCGGATGGTTTCTCGCTGAGGGGACGCGAATCTGCACCGAGGCGGTGGCACTTGGCTGGCGGTTGCACCGTCTGGCATTCCTCGATGGGCGGGGGCATGACCGCATGGTGCGTCCGCTTCTCGAGGCGCTGGCGCGTGATGGTGGACGGGCGCTTCCGATGACCGAATCGCTGTTGTCTCGGATCAGCGGCAAGGACAATCCACAGATGGTTCTCGGCGCGTTCGAGCAGCGCTGGCAGGATGCCGGTGCGATCACACCGGACCCCGAACGGTGCTGGATCGCGCTTGACCGGGTGCGCGACCCCGGCAATCTTGGCACCATCATGCGCACCGCCGATGCCACCGGCGCGCGTGGTGTGATCCTGATCGGCGACTGCACCGATCCCTATTCTGTCGAGGCGGTACGGGCCTCGATGGGGGCGGTGTTCAATGTCGAACTGGCGGCGATGTCGGAGGCGGAATTCCTGACCCTGGCCGCGGGCTGGCCCGGGAAGGTCATCGGCACCGCGCTGCCGGCAAGCCGCGATTACCGCACCGCCGATTATGCCGGTCCGCTGATCCTGCTGATGGGCAATGAGCAGGCCGGCCTTTCACCGGAATTGATGCAGGCCTGTACACAGCTGGTGCGGATGCCGATGCTGGGGCGCTCGGATTCGCTGAACCTGGCGGTGGCGACGGGGGTTACGCTCTATGAAGCGCTTCGCCAGGCCGTGCCGCCGGAGGATGGTTGAGAGCTTCGCTGCTACGCGCCTTCCGGTGTCCAGCGGGCGAAATTCGCCTGGCTGATCACCCGCGGGTCGGGCTGTGACTCGACGGTGACAAGCTCGCCCGAGGACACAGTGCCGCCTGCGCCCTCCATGATCCCGGAAAGCGCGTAATGCGCCGCCTGTGAAGAGGCGCGGATGGCATAGATGGTCAGCAGAAGGAAACGTGGTGTGTCCGACAGGATCTGCCGACATCCCTGCAACAGTGGCACCAGGTCGCTTTCGATTCGCCAGCGTTCGCCTTTCGGGCCGCGCCCATATTTCGGCGGGTCCAGGATGATTCCGTCATAGGTACGACCGCGCCTGGCCTCGCGCTCGACAAAGCGGCTGGCATCTTCGGTTATGAAGCGGATCGGGGCATCCTTCATGCCGGCGGTGTCGCGGTTCTCGAAAGCCTGGGCAATGGCTTTCTTGCTGGCATCGACATGGGTGACTTCGGCGCCGGCACTGGCGGCGTGGAGGCTGGCGATGCCGGAATAGGCGAACAGATTCAGGATTCGCGCCGGTCGTCCATATGTGGCGGCAAAGCCGGCGATTCGCGACGCGCACCAGCGCCAGTGTGGTGCCTGTTCCGGAAAGAAGCCAAGGTGACGGAAGGGTGTCGGGCGCGCCAGAAAGCGCAACCCGTCATAGCCGACCTGCCAGCTGTCAGGAAGGTCGGGGGACAGTGTCCAGCCACCACCTTCCTCGTCATCCTCGCGTTCCTGGCCCGGCACAAAACGACCATCAGCCTGCCAGCTGTCTGCCGGCCGCCGCGGAGCCCACATGGCCTGCGATTCGGGCCGCACGAACATATATCGTCCAAACCGCTCCAGCTTCTGCCCGTCACCGCTGTCGACCAGCTCGTAATCGACCCAGTCGGTGGCGGTGAGTAGGTGGGGCTGCGGTTGTGAAATCAGATTCTCTGTCATGGCGGCGACCTTGCCGCCAGCCTTCGGCAAAATCAAGCCGAGCTTGGCGCCTCTGTAAATTCAATAAAATGTGTTATAAAGCTTAAAAGATTCGCAGTTGCAAAGAAATATTTTTCAGATTATCTCAATATCAGAAATTAAATTGTTCATCTTTAGTGTACATTCGGAACTGGCACTTCCCGCCATCGTGGGAAGCGACAGCAAGGAAGACCAGCATGGCAGCGATGGACGCCATCGATCGCAAGATACTCACCTTTCTTCAGGAAAACGCCGCACAGCCCGTCGCTGAGATAGCGCGGAAGGTCGGGCTGTCAGTGACACCCTGCTGGCGGCGGATTCAGCGACTCGAGGAGACCGGCGTCATCCGCAAGCGTGTGGCGCTTCTGGACCCGCAGAAAATCGGTGTCGGCATGTCGGTCTTTGTCGCTGTCCGCACCGACCAGCACAATGTCGACTGGTTACAGAATTTCGCGACGACGATTTCCAACATGCCCGAGGTTGTGGAATTCTACCGGATGAGCGGTGAGGTCGATTATCTGCTGCGGGTCGTGGTGGCCAACATGGCCGCCTATGATGCCTTCTACCGCAATCTCATCAGCAAGGTGCAGCTGACAGATGTGTCCTCATCCTTCGCGATGGAGGAAATCAAGTTCACCACAGCGCTGCCGGTGGATGATCCGGCGGAGAGCTAGGGCGCTAACCGCGGTCTGCCAGAATGTCGACAAGCGGCTGGCGCGCATCAATCTGGCAAACATGCACCTGATGCCACAGCGCATAGAACAATACCCGCCAGGCCAGCAACCCGCCGCGCCCCCGCGCCGCCATGATCACGTCGTGCGCGTCCGCGGGTTTCATCACCGCTTCTATGCCGGGCTGAGCCGCCACCAGCGGGGCCAGGATCTGTGCCTCATCGGCGATCCAGTCGCCAACCGGCACGGTGAAGCCGCGCTTGCGGGCAAAGGGACGGCTTGCTGGAAGACGGGCGTCGAGCCAGGATTTGACGACATGCTTGCCACCTCCGGCACCGATCTTCGCCGCCTGTGGAAGCCGGAAGCCGAAGACTGACATCATCCTGTCGACAAAGGGTGTGCGGCCTTCAAGGCCATGCTGCATAAGGCACCGGTCGAGCTTGATCAGAAGATCATTCGGCAGCCAGTCCTCGATGTCGTGGCGCTGCAGGGTGGCAAGCGCCGCATCGCGGTCGGTCAACCGCGTGATCAGGCCTGGCATTCGTGCCGCGTCGGACCTGTAGCGCGCTGCCAGACGGGCAGCCACGTCTTTGCGGAGAACCCGGCTGCGAAGCGCCGCCCCGGGGCGAGTCGGGAATTTCGCACCGACCCTCCGCATCCCGGCGCGGTAGCGCCCGTAGCCGGCAAAGAATTCATCACCGCCTTCGCCTGACAAAGCCACCTTCACATCCTGAACGGCGCGCCGGGCCAGATGCCATGTCGGCAGAATGGCGTAATCCGCCGCCGCGTCATCGCAGGCCAGCGCCGCCATCCCGGCATTGGCCATAAAATCGGCCTTGCCATAGGGGACATCGACGAATTCGGCACCTTCGCTAGCGGCGATCGCGCGTGCCGCGGTGGTCTCGTCATCACCGCCACGGTCAAACCGGACTGTGTAGGTCAGGATCGGTGACGTGGCACCGTCGCGCCGGCGAAGATCGGACATCGCCGCAAGGATCGCGGTGGAGTCGACGCCGCCGGAAAAGAACAGGCCAAGAGGCACATCCGCCATCAGATGCGCCTCGACGCTGTCATGGAGCTGCTGCTGAAAGCCCGTCGGATCGCTGGCAGTGATGTCCACCGCAGCGTCAAGGGGCGTGTCGCGGTGGCTCTCGACGATCCGCCCGTCACGGATCACCAGCATCTCGCCGGGGGCCAGCCGGCGGATATCGGCAAAGGTGGGAAGATCGTCAGGCGCGAACTGCCTGTCGATGATACAGCCGGCGTGAAGTGCGTCTGGCGCAGTCCGGCCAGCGCCGGCTGCACGCAACGCGGCCTGTTCAGAGGCAAAGAAGATGCCGTCGGCGGTCTCACAGATGTAAAGGGGCTTGATCCCGAACGGGTCGCGAAGAAGCACCGCCTCGCCGCCTGCCGGGTCATAAAGTGCCGCCGCATACATGCCGCGAAGACCGAACAACGCGTCCGTACCATGCCGCGCCCATAGGCCAAGAAGCGTTTCGCAATCCGACCCTGACGAAAATATGTAGCCCTGGCAGTGACTGTCGCGCAACGCGCTGTGGTTGTAGATCTCGCCATTGGCCACGAGAACTTTCCCGCCCTCCTCATCCGGAGCGATGAAGGGCTGTGCACCGTTGGCCAGATCGACAAT
This sequence comes from Alphaproteobacteria bacterium, assembly GCA_038139365.1. GTDB lineage: Bacteria > Pseudomonadota > Alphaproteobacteria > Puniceispirillales > Puniceispirillaceae > UBA8309. Next base: position 10,846 of record JAYOST010000029.1, on the reverse strand, counting down.
CGACAGGCGGGTATGGACGAGACCTGCCAGCTTGTCCGTGTAGCGGCCATTGCCATCCGGTCCGCGATGCGCCAGTGCCGCCTCGATCCGGTCGAGCGTGCCAGCCGGCGCGGTGCGGCCGGGCCGCAGGAAATAGCCGCCAATGCCGCACATCAGCCCGCCACCTTCACAAGAAAATTGATCCAGTCCGCGGTCACCCGCGCCGGTGACAGATGATCCTTCCAGTAGGAGCGCCCGCCAGCCGCCAGCCGCGCGGCCAGCCCGGCATCGCCGATGACCTGGCGCATCGCATCCGCCATCGCGCCAGCATCATCAACCGGCACCAGAACGCCGTTCACACCGTCCTCGATCAATTCGCTGCCGCCATGACTTGCCGTCGAGACCACCGGCCTGCCACACGCCATCGCCTCGGCGATGACATTGCCGAAGGGTTCATGCCGTGACGGGCAGACAAACAGGTCCGCCCCGCGGATCACCGCCTGCGGGTCATCCTGCCATCCAAGAAACATGACACGTTTGGCAACGCCAAGATCGGCGGCAAGGGCGCCAAGCGTCTTCCGGTCAGGTCCATCACCAGCCAGCCACAGGGTGCCGTCATCCAGAGACGCGAAGGCGCGGATCAATGTGTCAAATGCCTTGTTCTGATGGAGGCGTCCCAAAGCTGCGATCACCGGTCCACCGTGCCGCGGCCCGTCAAAGATCGCGCCGTCTGCCCCGTCCGGCACGAAATTCACCTGATGATGAACGCGGCCCGCCGGCACGCCTTCGCGCACCAGATAATCGGCAATACCGCGGGTGTTCGCGACCAGCCAGTCGCAGTGGCGGTAATATTTCAGATTGTAGAAACCGCCAAGCCTGGCGACATGGGGAATGGCTGTGCGCGGCGTCATGCCGGTGGCCCGGTTCATCCAGCTGAGGATGACATTGGCGCGGCTCTGGTGAATGGCGGCGGCAAGCCGGCGCCTGTGAAATGTGGCTAGAAGCGGGGAAAAGGCGCAGCCTTGCGTCGGCACCCCGGCGGCAGCAAGCCGGCTCATCCGACCGGGGTCAGATTTGATCATCAAGGTCTGGTCCACACCTGCCGCTGCGAAAGAAACGGCCAGCCGTTCAAAAAACAGCTCGGCCCCTCCCTGCGGTGCCCCGGCCATTGCCTGAAACAGCCGCAAGCTGTTTGCGGCGGCGGACGGTTCTGGCGCGATGGCGCGGGGGTCTGGTGTGCGGGGCAAGGCGTGTCACTATCAGAATGATGCGGATGATGGCGGTATTTCACCCTGCCACCGGGTCTGGCGCAACCGCTAAAACACCGAAACCGTGGTAAGTGCCGTCCGCGCGGACCTTTCGTGCTTTTAGCATTGCCTTGGGGCGGCCGGCTGCGGCACCCTGTCGGGGAACGTGCCGAACGGGAGATGATGATGACCACGGTCACAGTCGATATCGACGAGGCCCGCCGCGATCTTGCCGCGATCTTTCGCTGGACGGCGCGCGAAGGCATGCATGAGGGGATTTCCAACCATTTCTCCTACGCCGTTTCGGATGACGGTCAGATGTTCCTGATGAATCCGTTCGGCATCCATTTTTCCAGGCTGAAGGCCAGCGACATGCTGCTTGTCGACGCGCGGCATCTCGATGATGCGATCAAGCCGCATATCGACGCCACCGCCTGGGCGATCCATGGCGCGATGCACCGCAACAACCCGCAGGCGCGCTGCATCATCCATCTTCATTCGCATTACGCAACGGCGCTGAGCGCGGTGAAGAACCCGGTGCTGCCGGCGGTTGACCAGACCACCGCGCGGTTCCACAACCGGGTGGCGATCGATGACGGGTTCGACGGGATGGGTCTTGGCGACGAGGCGGAACGCCTGTCCACCCTTCTTGGCAACAAGATGATGATGATGATGGGCAATCACGGCTTCATGACGGTGGGCGACAGCCCGGCGGCGGCCTTTGACCTTGCCTATCATTACGAGCGCGGCTGCCGCACCTATATGACGGCGCTGGCCACTGGCCTTGAGCTGGCTGTTCTCGATGATGAGGTGGCCGAGAAGACAGCGAATCAGTGGGAGGCCTATGGCGACGCGCCGGAAAGGCATCTGGCGGCACTTCGCGACATCCTTGATGACGAAGAGCCGGACTACCGGCATTGAACGAGAGGCGGCAATGAGCACGACGGACCTGACACTCGACGAAATCCACGCGCTGGCGCATGACGCGATGACGGCCAATGGCTGTGACGCGGCGAATGCCGGCGCACTTGCCGATATCGTGACGCGCGCCGAACGCGACGGGTCACACTCGCACGGGCTGTTCCGTATTCCGGGATATGTGAAGGCGCTGAAGAGCGGCAAGGTCGACGGCACCGCCAGCCCGACAGTGACCAAGAAAACCCCGGCGGTGATCACCTGCGAGGGGCATGGATGCTTCGCCCCGCTGGCGCAGGCCACGGCGTTGCCGGTGTTGGCCGAGGCGGCGCATGAGATCGGCATCGCGGCCCTGTCACTGACCGGCATCCATCATTTCGCGGCACTCTGGCCGGAGACCGAGTTTCTGGCCGATCGCGGGTTGGTCGGCATTGCCTGCACCGCCTATATGCCGATGGTGGCGCCGGCGGGATCGGCGACAAAGCTGTTCGGCACCAACCCGATTTCCTTTGCCTGGCCACGCCCGGGACATGACCCGGTCTGCTATGACATGGCGACCGCGGCGATGGCGATGGGCGATGTGCAGATTGCCGCCCGCGACGGGCGCGAGGTGCCGCTGGGCACCGGTCTTGATGCGGATGGCAACGCCACCACCGATCCGGCGAAGATCGCCGCCGGTGTGCTGCTTCCTTTTGGCGGCTACAAGGGATCGGCGATTGCGCTGATGGTGGAATTGCTGGCTGCCGGCCTGACCGGCGAGCGGTTCAGCTATGAAGCGAAGGAACATGACAATGGTGATGGCGGCCCGCCGCGCGGCGGCGAGATGGTGATCGCCATGTCGCCGGAGCTGATCGCCGGCCCCGGCTGGGAGGTGCATGTCGAGGCTTTCATGCAGAAGCTGACCTCGCTCGACGGGGTGCGGGTGCCGGGCGCGCGCCGTCACCGGAACCGTCTTGACCAGGGGCCACGCGCCATCAACAGTGCCCTTGTCGAGACCATCCGCGGCCTTCTCTGAGGCCATCGGATGCCGCGCGGCTAGCGGCCTTTCCAGACAGGATCGCGTTTTTCGGCAAAGGCTTTGAAGCCTTCCATGCCATCCTCGGAATGATACAGCCTGTCAACCGTGGCAAGCTGCATCTTGGTGACCCGGTTCATCGCGTCCTGGAACTTCATCGCCTCGGCCTCGCGCGCCACTTCCTTGATCGCGGCAAAGACCAGCGGCGGGCCGGAGGCCAGAAGCCGTGCCAGATCCCAGGCGCGCTCATAGAGTGCCGCGCCATCTGTCATCATCTCGTTGACCAGGCCCCAACGATGCGCCTCGGCGCAGTCCATCCAGCGGCCGGTGAACAGCATGTCCATGGCCACATGATAGGGGATGCGTTTCGGCAGCTTGATGGTGGCGGCATCGGCCAGGGTGCCGGCGCGGATTTCCGGCAGCGCGAAGCTTGACGCCTCGGTGGCGAGGATCATGTCGCAGGACAGCGCCAGCTCGAAACCGCCGCCGACACACATCCCTTCCACGGCGGCGATCACCGGCTTGTTGAGGTCACGAAGCTCCTGCAGCCCGGCAAAGCCGCCCACCCCATAATCGCCGACCACCGAATCTCCGGCCGCCGCAGCCTTCAGGTCCCAGCCGGCCGAGAAGAATTTCTCGCCGGCGGTGCGAACGATACAGACCCGAAGCTCGGGATCGTCACGAAAGGATTTGAAGGTCTCGCCCATCTGTTGCGAGGTGACAAGGTCAATGGCGTTCGCCTTTGGCCTGTCCAGCGTGACTTCGAAGATATGGCCCTCGGTTCGGGTCCGGATGACATCGCTGTCGGTCATGGTGTCTCCTCCTCTTGCGGCGTGGCGGCAGTGTTCCATATCACCGCGTCGAGGGCCAGTGCCCCGCCACCCACGGGTGCCAGCATCAGCGGGTTGATCTCGATTTCGTCGATCATGGGTGACGTCTCGATGATCCGGCAAAGGGCGATGATCACCTTGATCGCTGCATCGATATCGGCGGCGGGCCGCCCGCGATAGCCTGTCAGAAGCGGGGCCAGTCGCAACCCGTACAGGGCGGCGCGGATGTCTGCCTCGCCAGCCGGCAGAATCAGCGTCGCGACATCGCCAAGAAGCTCGGCCTCGACCCCGCCAATGCCGACCGTCAGGCTGATTCCATAGACCGGGTCGCGGCGCAGCCCGACCAGCAGCTCGGCGGCGGGTGGCGGGGCCATTTCCTCGACCAGAAATCCCTTTGCCGTCCGCATCATTGCGGCCGCCCCGGCAATTTCGTCATGCGCCAGGCCAAGGCGGATCAGACCGGCCTCGCTTTTATGCGCGTGGCCAAGCCCTTTCAGCACCAGCGGCGCGGTGAGCCCGGCGGCGGCATGCTCCAGACCGGTGGCATCCTTGGCGGTATGACCGCGCGGCACCGCGATGCCGGCGCTCGCCAGAATCGCCTTTGCAGATGCTTCGTCAAGAAGCCGGCGTCCCGCAGGTGGCGGGTTGGCGGGGTATGGTTGCCAGCCTTCCGGCGGAACAGGCTGCGCGGCAAGCTCGATGGCACGAAGCGCGTGCTCGAAGCCGCAAAGCGGCAGGATGTCCTGGTCGATCAGTGTGATCGCCCAGTCTTCGGACAGGCCTTCGGCAAGGCTGCCAAGCATCGCCACCTTCGTGCCGGTGGCCTCGCCGGCGCGTTTCATCGCCGCGACCGCGGGATGCCAGGCGGCATCGCTGCACCGGTCGGCGCGCGGGAAATCGATCACCAGAACTGACAAATCGACCCAGTCGCCCATCATCGCGGCGAACGTGTCGGTCATCTTCGCCTCGTCGCCCCAGATAAAGGTGTGATAGTCGAGCGGATTCGCCAGCGCCACCAGCGGGCCAAGCGTGTCGGCAAGGCGCGCGCGGTTCGCATCCGGTATGGCTGGCCAGTCGAGCTGTCTGTCACCCGCCAGATCAGCGGTCAGCCCGGCCTCGCCGCCGGAGCAGCACATTGCCGTCAGCCGCCTGCCTGGCAGCCGTCCGAAGAGATGCAGGATCTTCAGAACCTCCATCATCTCCTCCGGCGAGCTGGCCTCGATCACGCCGCAGCGCGCCAAAAACGCCGAAGAGGCGGCACCATCGCCGGCCAGTGCCGCGGTGTGCGAGCTGGCGGCATCACGCGCGGCCGCGGTCTTTCCTGACTTGATGGCGACGATGCTTTTGCCGGCGGCGGTGGCTTCGGCGGCCATCGCGGCGAAATCACCGGCATCGATAATCCCCTCGACATAGAGGCCGGCAGCTGTCACCCGCGGGTCGGCCAGCAGCGTTCTGGCCATGTCGGCAAGGCTTGTCTGCGCCTGGTTGCCAACACAGGCCACATAGGCGATGGGGACGCCGCGCGCCTGCATCGAGATGTTGATGGCGATGTTGGAGGACTGGCTGATGATGGCGACACCGCGATCAACAGCCCGGCCACCATGCTGGTCGGGCCAGAGCATTGCCCCGTCCAGATAGTTCAGCACGCCATAGCAGTTCGGCCCGAGGAGCGGCATGTCGCCAGCGGCCGCGACAAGCTGCTGCTGCAGATCATCATCGCCGGTCTCGGCAAAGCCAGAGGCGAAACAGACCGCGCCGCCGCAGCCCATCGCCGCCAGTTCGGCCGTCACCTCGATCACCGTGTTGCGGTTGATCCCCAGAAAGGCGGCATCCGGCGGTGAGGGCAGGTCGGCAAGGCTGCGGAAACAGGGGATGCCGCGAATCTCGTCGCGTTTCGGATGGACCGGCCAGATGTCGCCATCAAAGCCGGCCTTCAGGCATTGTTCGATGACATTTTCCGCCCACCACCCGCCAAAGACGGCAACGGAACGCGGGCGAAACAGACGCGACAGCCCGTCCATCTCATCCCCCGAGCGGGCGAAGCAGATCGCGGCTGATGATGTGCCGCTGGATTTCCGAGGTGCCGTCCCAGATGCGCTCGACCCTGGCATCTCGCCAGAACCGCGCCAGCGGCAGATCATCCATCAACCCCATTCCGCCATAGACCTGAATGGCCTCGTCGGTAACCCGCGCCAGCATCTCCGACGCATAGAGTTTCGCAGAGGCGATCTCGCGGTTCGCCGGCAGCCCCTGATCCAGCCGCCAGGCCGCTGACAGGGTCAGCCAGTCGGCAGCATCGATTTCGGTGATCATATCGGCGAGCTTGAAGCTCACCCCTTGGAATTTGCCGATCTGCTTGCCGAATTGCTTGCGCTCGACGGCATAGTTCAGCGCGTAATCGAAGGCGCGGCGGGCGCGCCCGACACACATGGTGGCGACAGTGATGCGGGTGGCGTAGAGCCAGGTGTTCATCACCTCGAAGCCGCCATCGACCGCACCCAGAACCTGGTTGCCTGGAAGGCGGCAATCCTCGAACTTCAGGATCACATTGTGATAGCCGGCATGCGAGACGGAATTGTATCCCGGCAGTACCTCGAACCCGGGGTGGCCGCGATCGACAAGGAAACAGGTGATCCGTTTCTTTGGTCCGTGCGGCGTGTCATCAACGCCGGTGGCGACGAAAACGATGAAGAAATCGGCATGGTCGCCGCCGGAGATGAAATGCTTGGTGCCGTTCAGCACCCAGTCTGCGCCGTCGCGCCGGGCGGTGGTGTTCATCCCGCGCACATCCGATCCGGCGTCCGGTTCGGTCATCGCCAGCGCGTCCATCTTCTCGCCGCGCACCGCCGGCATCAGATAGCGCTCAATCTGGTCGCCCTCGCAGGCCATCAGAATGTTCTGTGGCCGCCCGAAGAAATGTGTCAGCGCCATGGACCCGCGGCCAAGTTCACGCTCAAGCAAGGCGAATTCCAGATTGTTCAGCCCGCCGCCGCCGACAGATTCCGGAAAATTCGGCGCATAGAACCCCATCTCCAGCACCTTGTCCCTGATGGCCTTGCCGATCTCTTCCGGCACATGACCAAGCTTCTCGACCTCGTCCTCCAGTGGATAGATCTCGGTCTCGACGAAACTGCGGACGGTGGAGACAATCATCTCCTGTTCTTCGCTCAGTCCGAACTGCATGGTTCCTCTCCCGCGTGTCAGTCGCCAATGGCGCGGCCGGCACCCGCGGGGCGGGGCAGCGCGTCATGTGCGGCGGCCAGCTCGGCCAGTTTTGCCGCCACCGCATCGGACGGCAGGCTCGATGAACGGCTGTTCATATCGACATGGATCAGCATATGCTCGCCGGTGGCCAGAAGACGCGGTGCCCCGTCGCCCTCGGCGGCATAGAGGTGGTGGAACAGCTGCAATTTCTTGCCGCTGCCAAGAAGCACCTGCGAGGTTGCAAATATTTCGTGTCCGGCGGTTACCTCGTCGAGATGCCTGATATGCGTCTCGACGGTGAAATAGCTGCCGCCGCCAGCCAGATAATCTGCATCGACGCCGATCCGGCGCATCACCGCGTCGGTCGCCATCGAGAAACAATCCAGATAGCGGGCCTCGTTCATATGGCCGTTATAATCGGTCCAGGCCGCCGGCACGAGCTGGCGCATGGTTTCGATCGGCTGGTTGATATCATCGCTGGCGGTGGCTGCCGGCACCGCGTCGTAAAGCGCTGTCTCCCAGGCTGACAGGGTGCGTCCGGCCCCCCAGTCATTCGCCTTCAGCGCCTGCATGATGGCAACAAGATTATCGTCGCGGATGCGCTCGAGTTCGCGGATCGAATGCATGCCCGACTGCGCGTCGGACTGGTCAGAAATGGTCTGCACCAGCTCGTCGGTCAGCTCCGGCACATCCATCAGCTTCGTCCAGGGCCATTTCAGGCAGGGTCCGAACTGCGCGATGAAATGCGCCATGCCGGCCTCGCCGCCGGCAACGCGGTAGGTCTCGAACAGCCCCATCTGCGCCCAGCGCAGGCCGAAGCCAAAGCGGATGGCATCATCGATTTCTTCGGTTGTGGCGATACCGTCCTTGACCAGCCACAGTGCCTCGCGCCAGACCGCCTCGAGGAACCGGTCGGCGACAAAGGCCTCGATCTCCTTGCGGATGCGAAGCGGGTGCATGCCGATGCCAGTGAAAAACGCAGCGGCGCGTTCAATGCTTTGTGCCGTGGTCGACCGTCCGCCGACAAGCTCGACAAGCGGCAGCAGATAGACGGGGTTGAAGGGGTGCGCAACAAGAAGCCGTTCCGGACGGTCCATCTCGTCCTGAAGGTCGCTTGGCAGAATGCCTGAGGTCGAGGATGTGATCAGCGCATCTTCTGATGCTGCCGCCTCGATCTCGGCATAGACGGCCTGTTTGACATTCAGCCTTTCGGGCACCGCTTCGATGATCAATTCGGCACTGGTCACCGCGGCGGCGATGGAGGCGGCGAAGGTCATTTCGCCGCGTTTTGGCAGCGGTGCCATGGTCAGCCTGCCGACGGCATGTTCGGCATTGGCCATCACCTCGGCGATCTTGCGCGGGGCTTCGGGATCGGGGTCGAAAATGCCGACATCGACGCCGTTCTGGATCAGGCGCGCGACCCAGCCGCCGCCGATCACGCCACCGCCAATCACCGCGGCCCGAACCGGTTTCACCGCTGCTGCCTTCACCGGTTTTGCCATGGTCTGGCCTCCTTGCTGATTTGTCAGTGCGCCACTGGCGCGCGCTTGGTCAGCTGCAGCTGTTCGCGCACCGCCTCTGGCCCGACCACGCTGGCCCCCATATTCTCGACCACATTGACGGCCTTCTCGACAAGCTGGGCGTTGGTGGCGAAGACCCCGCGTTCAAGATAGATATTGTCTTCCAGGCCGACCCGTACATTGCCGCCGGCAAGAATGGCCGCCGCCGGATATGCCATCGCGTTGCGGCCGATCGAAAAAGCGGAAAAGACCCAGTCTTCCGGCACATTGTTCACCATCGCCAGAAGCGTGTTCAGATCATCCGGCGCGCCCCAGGGAATGCCCATGCACAGCTGCACCAGCGCTGGGCTGTCGATATGGCCCTGCTCGGCCAGATATTTCGCGAACCACAGGTGGCCGGTGTCAAAGGCCTCGATCTCGGGCTTCACGCCAAGCGCCTGCATCTGCTTCGCCATTTCGACCAGCATCGCGGTGCTGTTGGTCATGATGTAGTCGCCATGGCCGAAATTCATCGTGCCGCAGTCAAGCGTGCAGATTTCCGGGCGGCAGTCGGCGACATGCGCCAGCCGTTCGGTGGCGCCGGCCATATCGGTGCCGGCGGCGTCAGGCGGCAGCGGTGTCTCCACCCCGCCAAGCACAAGATCGCCGCCCATGCCGGCAGTCAGGTTCAGGACCACATCGGTCTCGGAATCGCGGATCCGCTCGGTGACTTCGCGGAACAGGGCCGGATCGCGCGACGGTTGTCCGGTGTCCGGGTCGCGGACATGGCAATGCACGACGGCGGCACCGGCGCGGGCCGCCTCGATGGCGCTGTCGGCGATTTCGGCCGGGGTCACCGGCACCTTGTCCGACTTGCCGGTGGTGTCACCCGAGCCGGTGACGGCACAGGTGATGAAGACGTCGCGGTTCATGGCAAGTGGCATGGCATCCTCTCTTCATCTCCGCCCCGTTGGATTGCCCCGGCCGGCGGAACGGCATGGCATGAAATTCGCGATCACATTTTCGCAAATTTTCCGGCTTTGCAACCGCTTTGAAAGCCGACGCGCGGCTTGCCCCGATTTCCACGCGTCTGGATCGGGAATTCCGGCAGAAACGGGACAGAAACAGGCGGTTTTCTGGCACGCGCCGACCCCGACTGCGCAAGCATGAAGGTCGGACAACAGTCCGATGGGGAGAAAGGGCAAGAGCGCCATGAACGCGCCGACAAGGCCAACCCGACGCGGCCGCAAACAGCGTCCCGAGACTTCGCTGCCTTCGCAGATCGGCTGGCGCGACATCCGCAACCATATGGCGCCGCTGGCACCGCTCAGCGCCGACCAGATCGAATCCATCCATCAGGCCTCGCTCCGCCTTCTCGAGGAGTATGGCATCGAGGTGATGTGCGAACGTGCCCGCGATCTGTATCGCCGCGCCGGGGCCGAGGTGGATGACGCCAGCATGATTGTGCGCACCGATCGCGGCCTGATCGAGTCCGCCATCGCCAGCGCGCCGCCGGCCTTTACCCTGACGCCGGTGAATCCGGCACATGCGTTGCGCGTCGGCGGCGACCACATTCATTTCGGGCTGGTCTCTGGCGCGCCGAATGTCCATGACATCCGCGGCGGCCGGCGCAGTGGCAATTTCGAAGACTATAAGAAGCTGATGAAGCTCGGCCAGAGTTTCAATGTTATCCATTTCTTCGGCAACCAGACGCTGGCCCCGAACGACCTGCCGGTGAACACGCGTCACCTCGACACCTGCTTCGTCAATCTGACGATGACCGACAAGGTGTTCCTGTCGATGTCGATCGGCGAGAACCGGGTGCGCGATGCGGCGCGGCTGACGGCGATTGCCCGGGGCCTGACCATGGACCAGCTTGCCGACGATCCGACATCGATCACCAACATCAACATCAACTCGCCGCGCAAGTTCGACACCGAAATGTCCGCCGCGGCGATGGCGATGGCCGAGATGGGGCAGGCCACGGTGATCACGCCATTCACCCTGATGGGCGCGATGACACCGGTGACGCTGGCGGCGGCGTTGACGCAGCAGAACGCCGAGGCGCTGTTCGGCATCGCTCTGACACAGCTGGTGCGCCCCGGCGCGCCGGTTGTCTATGGTGGCTTCACCTCGAATGTAGATATGAAGACCGGC
>JAYOST010000028.1:17161-18651 GCA_038139365.1 Alphaproteobacteria bacterium | reverse complement strand
CATTACGAATGACCTGTTATACCATTTAACTAAGCGGGCATTGGCAGCGCTTATACCCGCATTCATCGCGGGGTTCAATCAGCGTCGTTCAGCTTCGTCTTGCGCTGGCTTTCGGGGTTGATCAGCGGCGTGACGCCATCCGGGCGCTGCCAGTCAAGCGTGGCAAAACCGGCACAGCCACCACAGTGGCTCTGCCAGCTGTCATGAAGAAGCTGACAGCTTTTGCACTGCCAGCGGCGCGGACGCGGTGCCTCGCCAGCCCGCCGCAGCGCCGCGTTCTCCGCCACGCCACCCTCATCCTCATCCGCCGCCGCCAGCCGCGAGGCCAGCCGCCAGGCCGAAGCATCACGGCGATCTTCATCAATCTCTTCCAGAAGGCGACGGGCCTCGCCGACCAGACCACGGTCAAGCGCCATCTCGGCGACCACACGCCGGCCTTCATCGGCCGTCTGCCCCTCTTTCGGGATCAGCTTGATAAGCCTGGCAACCGTAGAGCCATCATTCGCCTTCCACAGCGCTGCCAGCCGAGCCGCCACATCATCATGCGGCATCGCGCGAAAGGCGGTCTCCAGCGGTTTCACCGCCTTCTTCGCGCTTCCCGCCTCGACATGAAGATCGGCGAGCCGCAATGCCGCCGGCCAGAAGCCTGGCCAGGCACCAAGCGCCGTCTGCAGGCTGGCGATCATCCGCCGCAGCGCCGATCCGTCGCGCGACCCCTCGGCTGTATCGACAGCTTCGAGATAGGCCAGCGCCGCTTTCTGATGCGCCAGCGCCACCCCTTCGGCATCATCCGGAGCGGCGCTCGCCATCACCACAGACAGGGGCAGAAGCGCAGCGCTCCAGTTGCCGCGTTCAGCCTCGAGCACCATCACCTGACGCGCGGCAAGCGCCGATTTTGGCCTGAGGTCCAGCGCCGTGCGCGCCGCCATCAGCGCCGTGTCCGGATCATCTTTCTCAAGCGCCAGCCTGGCCAGGCCAATATGGCCGAGAAAGGCGGTGTCGGCATCCCGCGTCAATGAGGTGAAATAGCGGTCAGCCGCGTGATGATCCCCCGACAGATGCGCCGCCTGCGCCGACAACAGATCGGTCAGATGCGGTACCGCCAAAAGCCGCTGCGCCCGCGCCGCCTGCCGGCGCGCCTCATCAGGCTCGCCCACAGAGACCGCCATCAACCCAAGCGCCAGCGCCCGGTGGCCTGACTCAGTGCGCCGACGCGCCAGATTGCGCCCCAGCCATGATGGCAACCGCAGCAACCCGCGAAACAGCCTGTCAACAAACAACAGCAGCAGTGCCAGCACCACGAGCATCGCCACCGCCAGACTGGTCCGCATTTCCACCTGCCAGCCAAGCCATTCCAGCGACAGCATGCCAGGCTGCGCGCCAAGCCAGCTTGCCAGCGCCGCCGCAAGAAGGACAAGGATCAGCAGACCAATCAGCCGTGCGAACATCACTCGGCCTTTCCGGCGGAGCCAAGCGCCGCCAGTCGCGCC
>JAYOST010000028.1:12534-17061 GCA_038139365.1 Alphaproteobacteria bacterium | reverse complement strand
ACCGCCTGTGGGTCATCGGGCATCGCCGCCTCCAGCCCGGCAAGCCTTTCAGAAATCTGTCCAGCAAGCCGCGTCGCCTCACCCTGCGCCGCGCGCGCCACCAGACCCGTCTCTTCCAGCTGTGTGGCAAGCGTCGTGACCTCGGTCTGCAGCGCCTTGATGCGCGAGGCAGCCCGCCATTCCTGAACCGCGATCGCAACCCCGGCACTCAGCAGGGCCGACACCAGCACCACCAGCACCAGCACCGGCACTGGCACCGGCATCGACACACCGCCGCCCGCCTGGCGCGGCATGTCGGCAGCGCCATGGTCCGTCTGCCCGTCTGAACCGGATGACCGCGCGCCAGAGGTGTCGGCAGCCTGATTATCAGCGGGGCGGCGTTTGCGTCCAGCGGCACCAGAGGCCGTTGAAGCACCCTTCCTTTCGACAGCAACACCGTCGATGATGTCAGCCTCTTCGGCGGGGGTCTTGCGGTCAGTCATTCTCTCAATGGGCCCTTTCGGCCAGAACGGGAGCGGGCTCAGGCCAGCCTGTCACGCCGATCATAGAGCAAAGCCGCGATGGCTAAAAGCCGCGCGCGCGTCGAGCGCCTCGCCACATAGACCTCGCGCCAGCCGGTGCCGGCAGCATCGGCGATGGCCTGGCTTCCGGCAATCACCGTAAGGCCGCCAAGCGCGGCATCCAGTCCGGCTGTGATGAGGTGGGCGCGGAACAGCCGCGCCGAGCGGGCCGACATCAGGACCACCGCCAGTACGTCCCCGTCACCAAGCGCCGCCAGCGCCGCGTCCGGCAAAACCGGTGCCGGCAGCATACGGTAGACCTCGACCAGACGGACGCTGGCCACCCGGGCCAGAGCCGCCGCCATGTCGAAGCTGCGGTCACAGGCGGCTGGCCATAACAGAGGGCCGGCCAGCATAGCCGTCCTGCCGGCAATCAGCGGCACAAGACCAGCCCCGCCACCGGATCCGATGGTGATGTCGCTGAACCCTGCCGCCGCCGCCGCACGCCCGGTGGACCGTCCGACCGCAAAGACCGGAAGATCACGCCATGCCGCATCGATTCCGCCGGCAATCGCCCGCGCCAGACCAGTGACAGCATGGCGGCTGGTGAAAATCACCCCGCCATAGGCACCGGCGGCAGCCAGCTGGCCCGCATTGTCGTGATTTTCGGTGTCATATATCGGGGTGAGCAGCGGCGCGGCCATGGCCGGCACCCGGCGACGTGCCAGCGCGGCAACATCAAGATCACAATCAGGTTCCGGTCTGACAGTCAGGATGATGGATGTCATCGTGCCTCTCCCGGGTTCATTCAAGGGGGTTCATGCAAGGGGTTTCATGCAAGGGCGGTTCATGCGAGGGGGGTTCATGCGAGGAAGTCGCGGCCGCCGGCCGCGCTCAGAAGCTGCGCGCCAAGTTCACGGCCAAGCCGGTCCGCATCCGCCGCCGGGCCCGCCAGGCTGGCGCGATGCGCCGCCGTTCCGTCAGGGCTGAGAATCATCGCATCCAGCGTCAGGTTGTGATCATCACCAAGAGCGGCGCTGGCCGCGATCGGTGTATGACAGGACCCGTCGAGATACGCCAGAAGGGCGCGCTCGGCGCTGGTCTCGACAGCCGCCTGCCGGCAATTCAGCGCTGCACAGGCAGCCATCACGGCATCGCTTCGCGCATTGCCGCCGGCGCGTGTCTGAAGGGAAAGCGCACCCTGCGCCGCCGCCGAAGGCATCACCGCCGGGTCGATCGGCACATGCGCCACATCAAGCTGCAGACGACGCAGCCCGGCCATCGCCAGGATGATGGCGTCGTAGCGTCCCGCGGCAAGCGCCGCCAGCCGCGTGTTCACATTGCCGCGAAGAAGCTCGATCCGCAGGTCGGGGCGATGATGAAGAAGGATCGCCTTGCGCCGCACCGACGCGGTGCCGACAACAGCCCCTTCGGGAAGATCATCGAGAGAATCGAATCCGCCGATCAGCGCATCACGCCGGTCCTCGCGCGGCAGGACAGCCGCGATCACCGTACCATCGGCGAAAGTCGTCTCCATATCCTTCATCGAATGCACGGCGGCATCGCAGTCACCTGCCAGAAGGCGGCGCTCAAGTTCCTTGACGAACAGCCCCTTGCCGCCAGCATCGGCAAGCGGCCTGTCGAGAATCTGGTCACCGCGCGTGGTCAGCGAAAGGACTTCGCTTGGCAACGGCCGGAGCCTGTCACGAACGATTTCGGCCTGCGCCATGGCCAGCGCCGAGGCGCGGCTTGCCAGCACCAGCGGGCTGGCTGCAAAGATGTCGGCGTGATCTGTCATAAAAGGGGTTCTAAAGCCCGGCCATCATGCTTGCAAAGCAAAAAAGGGCCGTATCGGAGGGGAACACTGTCACATGGTCCTACGGGCCTTATCATCGCGGCGGCAATGGCCTATGCTCCGCTGAATATCACATGACGAATTGCGGCACCTGATGAAAGACCCCTTCCTGATCCTCGGCATAGAAAGCAGCTGTGATGAGACCGCCGCCGCGGTGGTGCGCAGCGACGGCACAATCCTGTCCAGCGAGATCGCCTCGCAGATGAAGGTTCACGCGGCGCATGGCGGTGTCGTGCCGGAAATCGCGGCGCGGGCGCATCTCGACGCGATCGACCAGGTGGTAGCGGCGGCGCTTCACGCGGCCGAGATCGGGATCGCCGAGATCGACGGAGTCGCCGCCACCGGCGGGCCGGGACTGATCGGCGGGGTGGTGGTCGGCACGGTGACGGCGAAGGCCATCGCCACGGCGCGCGACCTTCCCTATTACGCCGTCAACCATCTCGAAGGCCACGCGCTCAGCCCGCGGCTGGTTGCGCCGGTGGCGTTTCCCTACCTGCTGCTGCTGGTGTCGGGAGGGCACACCCAGCTTCTCGCCGTTCACGGGCCGGGAACATATGAGCGTTATGGCACAACGATGGATGATGCCGCTGGCGAAGCTTTCGACAAGAGCGCCAAGATCATGGGGCTCGGCTACCCCGGTGGTCCTGCCATCGAGCGCGCCGCCGCCAGTGGCGATTCCCGCCGCATCCCCCTGCCACGCCCGCTCAAGGGCGCCGATCATTGTCACTTCTCCTTCTCCGGGCTGAAAACGGCAGTGGCGACGCGGCATGCCGCGCTGGTGGATGACGGGCCCGATAATGGAGCCGATGATGGCGCCGATGATGGAGGCGTTACTATCAACGACCTTGCCGCCGCCTTGCAGGCCGCCATTGCCGACTGCCTTGCGGATCGCACCAGGCGGGCATTGGCGCGTTTCGCCAGCGAGCATGGCACGGCAACCCTTGTCATTGCCGGTGGCGTTGCCGCCAACAGGGCCATTTACCACCGCCTGTCCGAGGAGGCAGAACGCGCCGGATTCGATATGGTGGTGCCGCCAGGATGGCTGTGCACCGACAATGCCGCGATGATCGCCTGGGCCGCGATCGAACGCGCCACCAGCTCCGATGAGGCGGGCTCGGATGATTTCGATTTCGCGCCACGTCCGCGCTGGCCGCTTGATCCCGACGCCGCGCCACCGCCGGGCCGCGGGGTGCGGGCATGACCGGCGCAGCTGTGATCATCGGCGGTGGCAGCTGGGGAAGCGCCATTGCCACGGCGTTGCAGGCCGGCGGCCAGGACCCGGTCGTGCTTGTCCGCGATGACGAGACGGCCAGATGGCTTGCCGAGGGGCGCTGCCGCCAGCTTCCCGAAATGGCGCCTGTTGCGCCGATCCGGGCGACCACCGATGCATCCATCCTTGCTGAGGCCGGCCTTGTTTTCCTTGTGGTACCGGTTGCCGCTACTGCCGCCGCCCTGACGCAGGTCATTCGCCAGGCCCCTTCGGCCAACGCCATTGTCCTGTGCGCCAAAGGCATGGCGATGACGGATGCCGGCGCATTGCTGATGCCGGAGCTTGCCAGCAGTCTGGCGCCGCGCCTGCCGGCGGTGGTGCTGTCCGGTCCCAGCTTTGCCGACGAGGTGATGCGCGGGCTGCCCGCCGCAGTGACCGCCGCCGGACCTGACAGCGCGGCAGTCGCTGCTGTCCAGGAGAGCTTCACCGGAAGCCATCTTCGCGTCTATGCCGGCACCGACGCGCTTGGTGTCGCCATTGGCGGAACGATGAAGAATGTAATCGCGATCGCCGCCGGTTGCGCGATCGGTCTTGGCCTTGGCGACAATGCCCGTGCCGCCATCGTCACGCGCGGCCTTGCCGAAATGGCGCGCTTCGCCGCTGCCGCCGGTGCCGAGGCGGACACCATCTACGGGCTGTCAGGGGCAGGCGATCTGGCTTTGAGCTGTGCCGGCCCACATTCGCGCAACATGGCCTACGGGCTGGCGCTTGGCCGCGGCGAGACACCTGACAAGCGACTTGCCGAGGGTCGCCACACGGTGGCGGCGCTGGCGGCACGCGGGCGAAGCGTCGGTGTTGACCTGCCGATCACAGACGGTGTCGATGCCGTGGTGAATGGCGGCGAGGATCTGCGCATGGTCGTCTCGCGCCTGCTGGCCCGGCCAGCACGCCAAGAATAGGCA
>JAYOST010000028.1:7331-12434 GCA_038139365.1 Alphaproteobacteria bacterium | reverse complement strand
GCATCAGAGGCAACGCCGGCTGTTGCAACTCCGGGCGAAAGTGACAACATATCGATACGGCACCGCTCATAGCGGCAAGGAAGGCAGGAGTGAATGAATTACTGGCTGATGAAATCAGAACCCTCGACCTGGTCCTGGGACGACCAGATTGCCAAGGGCGATGTCGGCGAAGGCTGGGACGGGGTGCGAAACCACCAGGCCTCGAACAACATGAAGGCCATGCAGACAGGCGATCTCGCCTTCTTCTATCATTCGGTGAACGAGAAACAGATCGTCGGCATCGTCGAGGTGATCGAGCTCTATCACCCTGATCCGACCGATGCCAGCGGACGTTTCGGCATGGTTACGGTCAAGGCGGTGAAAAGCATGACACGGCCGGTGACACTTGCCGAGATCAAGGCTGACGAACGGCTTGCCGACATGGCACTGGTGCGGCAGTCGCGCCTGTCCGTCACCCCGGTCAGCGCGGCGCAATGGGCCATCCTGATGGAAATGGGCGAGACGGCGCTCTAGCCGGCGTCGGTGTCCGCCGGGCGGGACTTGTCGCGGCGGATAAAATAGAGATTGCGAAGATAGATGAACAATCCAAGCCCCTGTCCACAGATGATCACCGGGTCCTGCCGCCAGATGGCGTAGAGAAGCAGCACCGCCCCGCCGCCGATGGAAAAATACCAGAAGGCAATCGGGATCACCGACTTTGCCTGCTTTTCCGAAGACAGCCACTGCAGGATGAACCGCATGGCGAACAAGCCCTGACCGGCGAACCCGACGACGATCATGATCTGCTCGGGATTGGTCACCAGACTGTCCGGAAGGAAGGGAAGAAGGCTGACAAGCACCGTGGCCACAGCCCGTGCGCCAGCCTCGATCTGGGCCGAAAGAAGGGCAATCATCTGCTTGTCTCCTGACCGGATGGCGCGGCGGCGACTTCGGTCACCATGCCCTGACGCGGGGCGCGGCGAAGAAGCCAGATCACCCCGAAAATATCACTGATACCAACGATCAGCCTGTCGAGTATGCGGTATTTCGATGTGCCGCGCACACGCGCCCTGTGGGCGACGGGCACCCCCACCACCTCGCCGCCATGACGCCGAACCAGGCTCGGCATGAACCGGTGCATATGGTTGAAGAAAGGAAGCTCCAGGAACAGCGAACGGTGCAGGATCTTGATGCCACACCCGCTGTCGGGGTGCGTGTCGGCAAGAAGCGTGCGCCGGATCCAGCGCGCCCCGCGCGAGGCCATCAGCCGTAGCGCACTGTCCTGACGTTTCGCGCGAATGCCAGCTGCCATGCCGACCCTGCCGCTGCCATGCGGCACGCTGGCCAGAAGCGCCGCCTCGAGAGCCGGCAGGTCGGATGGCACATTCTGCCCATCCCCATCTAGAACCGCGATCAGCGCGCCGCGCGCCTGCAGCAGGGCCGAGCGGATAGCGGCGGACTGCCCGGCACGGGTCTCATGGCGGAAAACACGAAGTTCGGCCACGGCGGCAGCGCTCTCGGCAAGCTCGGCCTGGCTGTCATCGGTGCTGGCATCATCGACATAGATGATCTCGAATCGCCGACCGGCAAGCGTACCGGCGATCTCATCGATCAGCGGCCTGATATTGCCGGCCTCGTTCATCACCGGAACGAGAACCGAAATCTCGATCTGCGATCCGGAGGATGCCGTGGCCCTGGCCTTGGTCTTGGTCATGAAGATGAACCCGAAAGGTGTGTTCGCATCTGCGTCTCTTTAGCCTTTGGCGTCGTCCGGGTCAAACCCGTCGGCGCGGTACAGGAAGATTAGCACATCACGGCCTTTCGACATGTTGAAACCCTCGATCTGTCGCGGCGGCGCGAGACGAAGCCCGACGCGATCCGCCATGTCGAGAAAGGCCTGCCTTTGATCCTTCTCGATGATGGCAAGGCCATCAGGCGCCTCGGCCAGGAACAGGGCCGCCTCACCACCATCAACAAGAAGCAGGTCGCGTCCAAGATGGAAGACAAGGGACGGCTCGTGAAATCCGGCCGCGGCCACCGCCGGCGGATAGCCGCCATCCGTGACCAGCGCGGCCTCGATGGCGCGCGCCACATGCACCCGCGACAAGGATGGAATCAGCCCGGCGATGACAATCAGATGAAAGACGAGGCCGGCTGCCAGAACCCGCGCCAGCGGCACGATCCCGCCGCGGCGGTGCCAGATGATACCCTGCCACAGCGCCAGACCAGCCATCAGCGCGGCAAGCATGGCAAAGGCGAAGGCACGGCCACCAGTCACCCCGCCATAGGTCAGCGCCGCCCAGATCACCACACCCGCCAGAAGCGGCCCGGTCGCCAGCATCGCGTAATCCCCGGCCAGCGCCAGCCAGCGCTTTGCCACCGTGCGCATCCCGCCACTGGCGGCCCCGGCAAGCGGCGCATCGACCGCGCAGACCAGCAGCACCGCCAGCGCCGGCAGCACCGGCATCGGGTAATGCGGCAGCTTTGTCGGCACGAATTCGATCAGCACCCAGAACGGCACCACCCAGGCCAGAAGGAAACGGCTTTCGACATGGTCAAGCAGGATCGGCAGCTGCGCAACCGCGCGCGGCAGCAGCAGGCTGGCCGGCCAGATCAGCAACGGTGCCAGCATCAGATAGGTGCCAACCGGCGCGCCATGGGATTCCTGCGCTGACTGCACCTTCGCGACGAAATCCCCCCGAAAGGCGATATCGAGAAAGGCGCCGTCCGTCGCCAGCGTCACCATGATCGCCCAGGGAAGGGTGATCCCGGCCAGCAGCAGCAGCCCGCGTCCGGCGCGAAGCATCCGTAGCCAGATGATCTGCCGGTGCCACAGGCAGAGCGCCCCCACCGTGGTCAACGCCAGCAACGGTGCCACCGGCCCTTTCACCAGCACCGCTGCCGCCATCGGCAGCCACACCAGAAGATCGGCGTTGTAGGACAGCCGTCTGCCATGCTGCCAGGCCCGGTAGATTCGCATCAAACCGAATTGCTGGATCAGGCAGAGCAGCATCAGCACCGAATCTGTCTTTGCCAGATGCGCCTCGGCGAAGATCAACAAGGCCGCGCCACAGGCGGCGGCGGCAAGGGTCGCCCGAGGCGGTTTGTACAGCGTTCGCGCGATCCGGAACGTGCCATAGACCGTCAGCAGCATCGCCAGCAGGCTTGGCAGCCGGTAGGCGGAGATGTCATCAGTTCCGAAGATCGCCGCCGAACCAGCCTGGAGCCAATAGATTCCGGCGGGTTTCTTCGCCCGCAACTCGTCCTGGAAACGAATGGTGACCAGATCGCCGCTTTCCACCATCTGCCGGCTGGCCTGCGCAAAGCGGGATTCATCGCGGTCCATCGGCGGCACTGTCTGGTGGCCGATCAGCACGGCCACGGCAAGACACGCCAGAACCATCAGCAAGGCCGATTTTATGAATGGCACGGTCACGGACGATCCCCTGGATTGCCGGTCACCTGCCTTCCAGGCGACGGCTTGTAGGTTAAAGCATTTTTTGCCGTCCTTTTCCATAGGGTGAAGGTTCCACAGGCTGAAGGACTTTCCGCCAGCCATGAATTTTCCGACACCCTGTTTCCATGATCATGTTTTCTATAGGCAAGGGCGGCGGGCTGACCTAACTTGCGCAAGGATGACCTGCACCGGACCCGACACGCCATGACCACCACCCCCACCACCGGGTCACCTGATACCAGAACCCCTGACTCCGGTTCCCCTGATACCGGTTCCCCTGACTCCGGGGGCCGGGACCGTTCCTGGCAACAGCAGACAAGCTGGCGTCATATCTGGTCGATTTCCTGGCCGGTCTTTCTCGCCAACATCACCTTTCCGCTGGTTGGCGCCGCCGATACGGCGATGATGGGGCGGCTCGACAATGCCAGCTTTGTCGGCGGGGTGGCATTGGGAACGCTGGTCTTCAACTTCATCTATTTCGGCTTTGGGTTTGTGCGCATGGGCACCACCGGGCTTGTCGCACAGGCGCATGGACGCGGTGCCGGTCGCGAGATCGAAAACCATATGATCCGCGGCTTGATTGTGGCGCTTGTGATCGGGTTTGGCTTTGTCATCGCGACACCGCTTGTCACCGCCTTCACCGGCACCCTGTTCAGCGCCAGCCCAGCGGTCACGGAACTGATGAAGGACTATGTCGAAATCAGGCTGATGGCGGTGCCGGCGGCGCTGGCCAATATGGTGCTCCTCGGCTGCCTGTTCGGACGCCAGAACATGCGGCTTGTGATGGTGCAGATCAGTTTCGTCAATGTCACCAATCTCTGTCTCAATGTCTATTTCGTCTTTGGCCTTGGCATGGCCATCGAAGGGGTGGCCTGGGCCTCGGTGGCGGCCCAATGGATCGGGCTGTTCGGCACGCTGATCCTTGTCCGCTGGCAATGGCGCGACTTGCTGGCCGGCATTACAGGTCGGCTGTTCCTGCGCCGGCCAGCCTGGCTGGATCCGTCGGCGTTTCGCCATTTCTTCGTGATCGGCGGGGACATCATGATCCGTACCATGCTGTTGTTGCTCAGCGAGGCGGTGCTGCTGAACATGGCCGCCGGGACTGGCGATCTGGAACTCGCGTCTGTGCAGCTGGTGCTGGTGATGTTTGGGCTGATCTCCTTCGGGCTCGACGGCTATGCACATGC
Source organism: Alphaproteobacteria bacterium (assembly GCA_038139365.1). Lineage (GTDB taxonomy): Bacteria > Pseudomonadota > Alphaproteobacteria > Puniceispirillales > Puniceispirillaceae > UBA8309. The sequence goes on along the minus strand of JAYOST010000028.1, from coordinate 7,811 downwards.
CGCCGAAGCACTTGTCGGCGAGGCCATCGGGCGGCGGCACCCGAAAATGCTGGCGCTGGTCGTGCGACGCACAAATATCCTGTGTGGCATCAGCGCCGTGGTTATCAGCCTGGTGGTCTGGGCCTGCGGTGACGGGATCGTCGCGCTGCTGACCTCGCAACGCGATCTGGCCACGATGACGCTGACCTACTGGCACTGGGTGGCGCTTCTGGCCCCGGCGGCGTTCCTTGCCTTCCAGATGGACGGCATTTTCATCGGGGCGACGCGAAGCCGTGAGATGCGCAACGCGATGATTCTCGCGTCGGGCGGCTTTTTCATTCTTGTCACCTTGCTCGGCGGCTACGGGCTGAATGGCCTTTTGGCGGCCTTTACGATATATCTCGGACTGCGCGGCCTGACGCTTCTGCTCAGGATGAAACAGGTCTACGCCATGGCGGCACCGGAGGCACCGGCAGCCGGACGATAGACAGTCAGACAAAA
>JAYOST010000028.1:0-7231 GCA_038139365.1 Alphaproteobacteria bacterium | reverse complement strand
CAGGCAGAGACGATGAGCAGCTTTTCCCTATCCGATCCCACCCGCCTCGGGCTTGTCAGTGATGATGCGCCGGCGCGCACCCTTCGCCTGCTGACCGCAGACGCGTTCGACCGCTGGCTGCAGACGGCCTCATCAACGGCGCGCGCCATCATTGAGGCGAACAATTTCACCGCCAGATCAGGACAGGCAGTGCTTCTTGCCGGTGATGCCGACAGCGTCGATGCCATCGGCATTTTCGATGCGGATGCGCCGCTATGGGATGCCGCACGCCTGGCGGCGGCGCTTCCGGCCGGACGCTGGCAGCTTGAGACTGATGACGGGGGCCTGTCACTCGAAGCCGTCTGCCTTGGCTGGGCCCTGTCGCAATATCGCTTCACCGCTTATCGCGACGCTGACGATACCGCAGACAGGCTGCGCCAGCTGGTGATCCCGTCTGGCCTGGACGCTGCCGCGCGCCAGCGTCTGTGTGGCATTGCCACCGGTGTCGCCTTTTGCCGTGATCTGATCAATGCGCCGCCAAACCATATGAACCCGGCCGGGCTCGAAGCCTCGGCACGCGATCTGGCCGGACGTTTTGGAGCGGCGATCGAGGTCACCGCCGGGGCGGCACTGGAGTCAGGCTTTCCAGCCATCAACACCGTCGGGCGCGCTGCCGAAATCGCGCCGCGGCTGATTGATATGCGCTGGGGCAATCGCGGGCCCGCCGTCACCCTGATTGGCAAGGGCATTACCTTTGACTCCGGCGGTCTCGACCTGAAGCCGTCAAAGGCGATGGAGCTGATGAAAAAGGATATGGGCGGCGCCGCGACGGTGCTTGGCCTGGCCGCGGCACTGATGGCGGCGGAGATGCCGGTCCGGCTTCGCGTTCTGGTGCCAGCGGCGGAAAATGCCGTTTCTGCACAATCGATGCGGCCGCTTGATGTCATCGACACGCGCGCCGACATTCCGGTAGAGGTCGGCAACACCGACGCCGAGGGCCGGCTTGTCCTTGCCGATGCCCTCACCCTCGCCTGCGAGGAGGAACCGGATTTCATGATCGATTTCGCAACGCTGACCGGCGCCGCGCGGGTGGCCCTCGGCACCGAGCTGCCGGCACTGTTCTGCAATCGTGACGAAACTGCGAATGACATTCTCGCCGCCGCCACCGACGCGAATGACCCGCTCTGGCGACTGCCGCTGTTCGAGCCCTATGAACGCCATCTCGATGGCGGGCATGTGGCGCTGTCCAGCACCGGTGCGTCGGGCTATGGCGGGGCGATCACCGCGGCGTTGTTCCTGCGGCGCTTTGCCGGCAAGCAGACAAACTGGGCACATATCGATGTGATGGCCTGGAACCTTGCTGGCCGGCCTGGACGGCCAAAGGGCGGCGAGGCGATGGGCCTGCGGGCGCTGTTCAGCTATATCGAGGGTCTGACACAACCCTGAACGGGTCAGCGGCCGCCAATCAGTAGCCGCGCGACCAGTCGACCCGGTTGACCGGCTCGCGCCCCTCGATCATCGCCAGAATGGCAGCCGCCACCTGGTCGGCGGCCGAGGTGGCGTTTGTCTGCGCCGCGACATGTGGCCAGACACGCACTTTCGGATGTGTCCAGAACGGATGCTCCTGCGGCAGCGGTTCCACCGCGAAAACATCCAGCGCAGCCCCGCCGATCCGGCCGGACGCAAGCGCCGCCAGAAGATCCTCGTCATTCACCTGCGGTCCGCGCCCGCCATTGATCACGAACGCCCCTTCGGCAAGATGCGCAAAGAAACCGGCATTCATCAGACCGGTTGTCTCCGGCGTCAGCGGCAGCACCGAGACAACGATATCAAGGCCACTGGCAAAATCGACAAGCTGGTCAGCGCCGGCAAACACCTCGACTCCTTCGATCTGTTTCATCGTGCGGGCATAGCCACGCACCTCGAACCCCAACGCCGCGAAGCGACGCGCGATCACCGTGCCGATGGCACCGACGCCAAGTATGCCGACCTTTGCGCCGGTGGCCGGGCGCTGACGAATCGACTGCCAGATTTTCTGCTGCTGCTGCCCGCGATAGAGCGCGCCATCACGCCAGAAATCCAGCGCGTTCAGGATCGCCCAGTGGCTGAGCGCATTCGCCATGTCGGGATCGACCAGTCGCACCAGCGGAATGTCACGCGGCACGGTCTCGTCGCGCATCATATGGTCGACGCCCTGCCCCTGCATGATGATGCCGCGAAGGTTCGCGCAGCCGGAGAACGCATCACGCGGCGGCGCCCAGACAAGCGCCACATCGCTGTCAGCACCCGCCTCGCTCAGCAGCGCGACAATCTCGAAGGCGGGAAGGCGGTCGGCAAGCGAGGCCTCCCAGTCGGGGATGTCGCCTGCGCTGCCATAGAACCCGATCCTGATCATCCGATCATCTCCAGCGCAGCGGCGTGCAGCGCCGGTGTCGAGGCCGCCAGAAGGCTGCCTGTATCCGCCATCGAGACCGGCGCGCCAGTCTTGTCGGTGACAATTCCGCCAGCGGCGCGGATCACCTCGACCACCCCCATGATGTCATGCGTGGCCAGGCCGTCCTCGAGAACAAGGTCGATATGGCCGGCGGCGAGAAGCGCGTAATTGTGGCAGTCACCGCCATAGGTGCTTGTCGCGGCAGCCGCGCTCAATCTGTTGAAGGCGTCGAGGCTGTCGGCGCGAAGAGCTTCCGGCGAGGTGGTGGCGATGCGGGCCTGTGCCAGGTCGGTCACCCGGCTGGTGCGAATCGGGGCCCGGTTCAACGTCGCGCTGCCACCGACCGCGACATAGCACTCATCCAGCACCGGCATGTCGATGAACCCGGCAAGCGGTACTTCGTCCCGTACCAGTCCGATCAGCGTGCCGAAGACCGGTCGTCCGCAGATGAAGGCGCGGGTGCCATCGATCGGATCGATCACCCAGGCATAGCCGCTGCTGCCACGCCTGTCCTCATGCTCCTCACCAAGGATGTCATCATCGGGAAAACGCGCCGCGATCGCCTCGCGAAGGGCCAGCTCCACTGTCCTGTCGGCGATGGTCACCGGTGATTCATCCGATTTCCACTCGACCTCATGGCCGCTGCGGAACCATTCGGAAATGATCGGCCGGCTGATGCCGGGAAGGGTATGAAGAAAATCAGCCAGCGCGACATCGTCGAGCTGGCTGTGGGTACGTGTTTCGCTGTGGCTGGCCACGCGCCTCAGCTTCCCGCTTCGGCGGCGATCTCCTCGGCCGTCGGCAGGGCCGCCTCGCTGTCCGCCTGCGCGCGCAGATAGGCGATCATATTGGCGCGGTCGGACGGCTTTTTCAGGCCGGCAAAGTTCATCTTGGTTCCCGAGATGTAGGCCTTCGGCTTGGCCAGGAAGGCGTTCAGCGCGACATAGTCCCATGCACCGCCGAATTCCGACAATGCCGACGAATAGGAGAATCCGTCCACAGCGCCTTTCTGGGCATTCACGATATTCCACAGCGCCGGGCCAACCTTGTTGGCACCGCCCTGGTCAAAGACGTGACATGCGGTGCATTTCTTCGCCAGCTTCTCGCCAGCGGCAACGTCGGCGCTTGCCAGAAGCGCCAGGATCGGCTCCGGACCGCTATCGACAGGCGCGGCGGCGGTCGCGGTGCCGCCTTCTGGCACCTCGATGACATAGGCGTTCTGCTCGAGTTCGCTGTGCGGCACCAGCACATCGGCCAGCTTGATGCCGGCCATCAGCAACAGACCAGCCATCAGAATGCCGGCAAACAGCTTGTTCAGACCAAGTTCATCCATGCGTGTATCTCCCCTGCGGGAGCTCCCCCTCACCCTGGCGACCGGCGGCCGGATGGCCGTTGCGATCGACGCTTTTCTCTTAGCGAAATTGCAGGCGCCACTCAAGACCTCCAGCATCCTATTTGTGCCTTTTGCCTAGGCAAATCGCAGATTATGTGATGAATTGCCGCATCATGACCAAGACAACTTCACCTGTGATCATCATTCCGGCGCGGATGGCCGCCAGCCGGCTGCCCGGCAAACCGCTTGCCGACATTGGCGGCAAGCCGATGATCCGTCATGTCTGGGAACGCGCCATGGCGGCCGATATCGCCCCGGTCTGGGTAGCGACAGACCATGAAGAAATCGCCGCCGCCATCCGCGAGGCCGGAGGCGAGGCGGTGATGACACGCGCCGACCACCCGTCCGGATCCGACCGGACCTTTGAGGCGGTGTCGCGGATCGACCCTGATGGCCAGTTCGATGTGGTGCTCAATTTGCAGGGTGACCTTCCCGAAATGGACCCGGCAATCGCCGTCACATTGCTGGACACTGTCCGTCATGGCGATGCCGAGCTGGCAACGCTTGTCACCCCCGCCAGCGCCGAAGAAGCGGCGCGCCCGCAGGTGGTCAAGGCCGTGGTGAGCTGGCAGGAGGGGCAGAATCTGGGCCGGGCGCTCTATTTCAGCCGCGCCGCGGTGCCGCACGGGGATGCCCCGCTATACCATCATATCGGCGTTTATGGCTGGCAGCGCGATGCGCTGGCGCGTTTTGTGACGCTGCCGCCATCACCGCTGGAGACGGCAGAGAAGCTTGAACAGCTCCGCGCCCTCGAGGCAGGTATGCGCATCGCTGTTGCCTGCATCGATTCGGCGCTGGCGGGGGTTGATACCGAAGCCGATCTGGACGCCACCCGCGCCAGACTGTCGCCACCCGGGAATGGTGGTGCGGGCGACCCGCATCATTGACACATGACCAGTGCGCCCCGATACTCGCGCGCCACGACCGGACACCGGACTTTTCTTCTCTTCGCAGCGGATCCGAACTTGATGACCGACAGCAGCAACATCATCGCCTTCCAGGGGGTGCTTGGCGCCTATTCGCATATGGCCTGTCAGGCGGTAAAGCCGGAGATGGAGGTGCTTCCCTGTTCCTCCTTCGAGGACATGATCCTGGCGGTTCAGGAAGGCCGTGCCGCGCTGGCCATGGTGCCGGTGGAAAATTCCATCGCCGGGCGCGTTGCCGACATCCACCATCTTCTTCCGGGATCCGGCCTGTTCATCAATGGCGAACATTTCCAGCCGGTGAATCACCAGCTTCTGGCGCCGCGCGGCGCGATCCTTGACGATCTGGTCGAGGTGCACAGCCATGCACAGGGTCTTGCGCAATGCCGCGAACGGCTTCGCAGCCTCGGGCTGAGACCGATGGTTCATCCCGACACCGCAGGTGCCGCAAAGGATGTTGCCGCACGCGGTGACAAGCATGTCGGGGCGATTGCTTCGGCGTTGGCGGCGGAAATCTATGGCCTCGATATTCTGGTCGCCTCGGCTGAAGATGCCGAGCACAACACCACCCGCTTTCTGGTGATGTCGCGCGACGACGTGACCCCGCCGGTCAATGGCGAGCGTATGCTGACCACCATGGTGTTCCGCGTCCGCAGCGTGCCAGCGGCGCTTTACAAGGCGCTTGGCGGCTTTGCCACCAACGGTGTCAACCTGACCAAGCTGGAGAGCTACATCCGCCCGGGAACCGCCCACAATGCGCAGTTCTATGTCGATGTCGAAGGCCATATCGACGCCCCCGAGATGCAGCTGGCGATGGATGAGCTTCGCTTCTACTGCCAGGACGGCGAAGTCACCATTCTCGGCACCTACCCGGCAAGCCCGATCCGCGACTGAAGGCCGGCTATCATAATGGGCTTGTCCGGTCAGGCTGTTTGTTCCATATAGGGGGCAGGGAGGCTGGGCGGACGCGCTGTCGGTCTAACCGGTCAGATCCGAGAGGAAGCAGCCAGGGTCGGCTTCGCGCGGGTCGTCCAGTCTTCCGCTGATGGCCCCTTTCCCGCACCCGCCATGCCGCGCCACGGATGAGTTACCGGTGGCAAATCCGCCCGCGCTGCGCTAGCTTTCAGACATCATGAGCGAGACAAATTCCAACGGCTATCGTGTGCTGGCGCGCAAGTACCGGCCAGACCGCTTTTCCGGGCTGATCGGACAGGAGGCGCTCGTTCGCACGCTTGGCAACGCGCTGTCGCTTGGCAGGCTGGCGCATGCCTTTGTGCTGACCGGTGTCCGCGGGGTCGGCAAGACCTCGACCGCCCGTCTGCTGGCGCGCGGGCTGAACTGCATTGGCGCGGACGGCGAGGGTGAAGCGACGCTGGAGCCCTGCGGGGTCTGTGAGCCATGCCAGGCCATTGCCAGCGGCCGCCATGTCGATGTTCTGGAGATCGACGCCGCCTCGCATACAGGTGTCGATGACGCGCGCGAGATCATCGAGGGGGTCGGCTACCGTCCGGTCTCGGCACGCTTCAAGATCTACATCATCGACGAGGTTCACATGATGTCGAAGAGCGCCTTCAACGCGCTGCTGAAGACGCTGGAAGAGCCACCCGACAATGTGAAATTCATCTTCGCCACAACCGAGATTCGCAAGGTGCCGGTCACCATCCTGTCGCGATGCCAGCGGTTTGACCTGCGGCGGGTCCCGGCCGACGCACTTGCCGCCCATCTGCAGTCGATCTGCGCGCAGGAATCCATCGTCGCCGAGACCGAGGCAATCACCGCCATCGCCCGCGCTGCAGAGGGATCTGTCCGCGACGCGCTGTCGCTTCTCGACCAGGCGGCGGCGATGACCGCCGACAGCCTGACAGCAGACGGCATTGCCGAAATGCTGGGACGGCCGGGCCGGCGCGATTCCATCGCCATCCTCACCCGCGCCCTGGCCGGCGATACCGCAGGCGGACTTGCCGCGCTGGCGGGTGCCATGGCGAATGGCGCCGAGCCGGAAATGATCATCGCCGACCTTCTGGACCTTGTGCACCGCGCCAGCCTGAAGGCGGCCGGCGGCGCGCTGGAGGATCTTCTCGAGGTCGAAAAGGCCCCGGTTGCCGAGCTTGCCGAACAGGGTATTGCCCGCCTTGGCCGCGCCTGGCAGATGTTGCTGAAAGGTCATGCCGAAGTGACCGTGGCACCACATCCTGCCGCCGCCGCCGAAATGCTGGTCATCCGTCTGGCGCATCTTGCCACCATGCCGACTCCGGGCGAAATCGTGCGAAAACTTGCCGAGAGCGATCCGGAAGCCAGCGTGCAGACAACCGCACCGGCAACGCCCCCCGCAACAGACGCAGCATCCCCGCCCCCCGCAACAGACCCGGCATCTCCGGACCCGGCATCTCCAGAATTGACGTTACCGGACAGCCCAGCACCGCAGGCGATGATGGCAGGAGCGATGCGAACAGGGGCGATAATAGCAGGGGGACAGACCGAGGCGGCGCTTGCCCCGCCCCA
>JAYOST010000027.1:14722-18776 GCA_038139365.1 Alphaproteobacteria bacterium | reverse complement strand
CCGCCGCGACCAGCCCCGAGGCCGAAGTCGCCAGCGCCAGTCCGACATGCCCCAGCACTGGCATCAGGCTGACTGACAGGGCGATGTTCGTGGTCACCGCCGCCACCGACACGCCCAGCACAAAGCCGGGCCGGCCACCGGCATAGAAGGCGGGTTGCAGAATTTTCACCATGACATGCGCCGGCATGCCGATGGCGTAGGCGGCAAGGGCCGCCGCGCTGGCGGTTACCGCGGCGCTGGTAAAGGCGCCATGCTGGAACAGGCCGGCGATGATCTGCGGGGCAATGATGATCAGCGCCGCCGCCGCCGGAAGAACCAGAAAGGCGGCAAGCTGGATGGCATCGGCAAGCGATTGCCGGGCCGCGTCTATCTCGCCACCGCGAAGCTGCGCCGCCAGCCGCGGCAGCAGCGCCGTTCCCAGCGCGATGCCGATCACCCCGAGCGGCAGCTGCGCCAGCCTGTCGGCGAAATACAGCCAGGAAATCGCGCCGACCGGCAACAGCGAGGCCAGAACAAGATCGACAATCAGGTTCACCTGCATGATGACCGCCCCGGCCGAGGCGACACTGAATTTCTTCCACATGCGCCGGATTGCAGCCCCGAAACGCGGCAGACGCCATCGCGGCAGACGCCCGGCCCGGTGCAACACCATCGCCATCACCCCAAGCTGCAACATACCGGCCAGAATCAGCGCCGCCGCCAGCGGCATCGCCCGTTCCGCCGCCAGCCAGCCGCTCGCCAGCGGGATGATCAGAGCGCCGCCGACAAGGCACAGGTTGAACAGCACCGGCATCGCCGCCGCCATCATAAAACGACCTTCCGCATTGGCAATGGCCGCCCAGAAGGCGACAAGCGATATCATCGGCAAATAGGGAAAGCTGACCCGCGCCAGCGACACCGCGGCGGCCATCCGGTCCGGTGTGTCGGCAAAGCCGGGTGCGAGCACCGAGATGACCGCCGGCATGAACAACTCGCCAAGCACCACAAGCGCCACAAGCACCAGCATCAGCGTCGTCTGTGCCTCTCCGGCAAGATCACCTGCCGCCGCTGCGCCTTCCTGCTGCTTCGCCTCGGTATAGGCCGGCACGAAGGCATTCGCCATCGCGCCTTCGGCGGTCAGGCGCCGGAACATGTTCGGAAGCTTCAGCGCGACAAGGAAGGCGTCCGCTGCCGGCCCGGCCCCCAGAAAGGCGGCGAACACAATATCACGCAGAAAGCCGAGGAGGCGGCTGACCACGGTCAGCCCCCCGATCTGGGATAAGGCACCGGCAAGAGATGGCGCGCTCATTCGCCAGCCTCGTTGATCTGCTCGAAGGCCGCCAGCAGCCGGTCGCGGATGGTGTCAAGCCGCACCTCGTTGTGAACCTGCAGGCCGAACAGGTCCTTCACATAGAACACATCCACCACCCGCTCGCCATAGGTCGAAACCGTGGCTGTCTGGATCTGCAGGCCTAGATCGGCAAGCGTGTGGGTCAGCCGGTGGAGAAGCCCCGGGAAGTCGCGGCCATTCACCTCGATCACCGTATGGGTGGAGCTGATCCTGTTCGACAGGATCACACGCGACGGCACCGGCAGGTGACGCACCCGCTCCGGCAGGCTCTGCCAGCGGTCGCGAAGCGCCGCTTGCGGACGCAGCGTGCCAGTGACCGCTTTCTCGATGCTGGCGCGAAGCCTGGCCAGAACCCGCTGGTCGGCGACAAGTTCGTTGTCAGCTGTCTGCAGCTGGAAAACATCGAGGATGGTGCCGTCGGTGCAGGTGGTGATGCGCGCGCCGGCTATGCTAAGGCCAAGGCCGGCAACGGCGCCGGCAACGCGCGAGAACAGCCCGGCGTCATCAACCGTCAACAATGTCAGTTCGGTGACCTTGCGGTCCACGACCTGCCGGAAATCGACGAGAAGCGGAATATCCATGGCGCGAAAGGTTCTGCCAAGCTCGGCATGGCGAAGATGCGATTCGGTGTCAAACCCCGTCCAGTAGGTGCGCGGCAACATCGCGGCATAGCTTTCAAATATCTCGTCAGTCCAGTCGGCAAGCCGAGCCCGCACCGCGCGCTTCGCCTCTTCGGCGTTGCCGGCCGCAATCACCGCGGCATCGGCGCCGCGCAGCACGGCGTCGGTCTGATAGTAAAGGTCGCGCATCAGCGCTGCCTTCCAGCCGTTCCATATGGTCGGCCCGACACCGCGTATATCTGCCACCGTCAACACCAGCAAAAGCTTGAGCCGCTCCGGCGACTGCACAATCGCGGCAAAATCATCAATGGTTTTCGGGTCATTCAGGTCATAGCGGAAGGCGGTCTTGCTCATCACAAGGTGATGCCGCACCAGCCAGCTCACCGTCTCGGTCTCCTCCTGGCTGAGACCAAGCCGCGGGCACAGCTCCAGCGCGAGATCGGCGCCAAGCTCGGAATGGTCGCCATCGCGCCCCTTGGCAATGTCGTGAAGAAGCGCCGATACATACAGCACCCGTCGCGATTCGATCTCCGGCATCACGCGTGTCGCCACCGGCGCGGTCTCGGCAAGCGCCCCGGTCTCGATCTGATGCAGCACCCCGATCACCTTGATGGTGTGCTCGTCCACCGTATAGCTGTGATACATGTCGAACTGCATCATCGCGACGATCTTGCCAAAATCGGGGAGGAAACGACCCAGCACACCGCTTTCATTCATCAGGCGAAGGATGCGTTCAGGGTTGCGCCGCGAGGTCAGGATGGCGAGAAACTCCACCGCCGCCGCGGGATCATGACGCGTCGCGTTGCCGAGCGCCGGCAACCCGCGGGTGATCCGCTGCAGGGCCTGCGGATGAACGTCGGCATTCTGCTCCAGCGCCAGCTTGAAGATGCTCAGCATGCGCAACGGCTCGTCACGAAACATCAGATCCTGGTCAAGATTGATCCGCCCGGCGCGGATGGTGAACGGGCCAAAATGCTGTCCCGGGCGGAAATCCTCGGCAAGGGACAGCCGCCTCTTGCGAAAATCGGTCTCCATCGCGGCACAGATGATCCGCGTCAGATTGCCAACATCCCGCGCCGCCAGATAATAGCGCTTCATGAACCTCTCGACATCGCGCATGCCACCGCGCGCGGCAAAGCCCATACGCGGTGCAATCGCCATCTGCGCGTCGAAATCCAGCCGTTCCTCGGCACGTCCTGCACGAAGATGCAGATGGCAGCGCACCGTCCACAGGAAACGCTGCGCCGCGGCGAACCGGCGCGCCTCTGTCTCACGCAGAATTCCCTTCTCGACAATGTCGAGAATGCTGTCGGCGCGGTAGGCGAACTTGGCGATCCAGAACAAGGTGTGAAGATCGCGAAGCCCTCCTTTTCCTTCCTTGATGTTCGGCTCCACGACATAGCGCGTGGCCCCGTGTTTCTCGTGACGGCTGTCGCGTTCGGCAAGCTTCACCTCGACAAAATCACCAGGTTTCAGCCGCGCCACTTCGCGCCTGAAGGCCTTTTCCAGCTTCTTGTAGAGTGACACATCCCCGGCGATGAAACGCATTTCGAGAAGCCCGGTGAGGATCGTGTGGTCCTCGCGCGAGGCCCGGATGGTATCGGCGATCGTGCGCTTCGCATGGCCGACCTTCAACCCCAGATCCCAGAGCAGATAGAGAAGCTGCTCGACAATGACATCGGTGTCGCTGTCACGCTCACCGCCGGTCAGCACCAGAAGATCAATGTCGGAAAAGGGCGCCAGTTCGCCGCGGCCATAGCCGCCAACCGCGACAAGCGCCAGGCTGCCACCGCTGTGATGCGCGCGCAGACGGCTCAGAAGGGCCACGAGGATCTGGTCCATTCCGACCGAATGTCTGCCGACATAGACCGCGCCGTCACGGTCGGCATCGAACCCGGCGGCGATGGCATCCTTCATCTCCTTGTGAAGCGTCTTTGCCGCCGTCAGCAGGGCGCTGCGAAAGCCCTCCCCATCGATGCCCCTATTTATGGGCCCATCGATGGGCCCATCAATACTGGCGAACGCCGCTGTCAGCTGCGCCTCGGAAATTGGCCGCATGGTCTCTGAAAGTGCCGCGTCGAGCGGCTGGATCCATTGCCGCCAC
>JAYOST010000027.1:7956-14622 GCA_038139365.1 Alphaproteobacteria bacterium | reverse complement strand
GGGGGTTGTGCGGTTCATGACCCGTCCGCCTTCGTCGGAGCAAGCAGATCGCGAAGCTCATAGATCAGTTCCAGCGCCTCACGCGGGGCCAGCATGTCGGGATTGACCGTCTGCAGCCTGTCACGAAGCGGATCACTGGCCGGCGGGGGCGCGGGGGCGGTGCTGAAATCTTGTTCGAACAGCGGCAGTTCCGCGGCAAGCCTTGCCGCATCGATCACACCATGCCCGCCGGATTCCATCTCGGCGAGAAGCGCCTGCGCGCGCCCGATTACCGCCGCAGGCAGACCGGCAAGCCGCGCCACATGAACCCCGTATGACCGGTCAGCCGCACCATCGATCACCTGATGGAGAAAGATGATCTCGCCCTCCCATTCGCGCACCTTCATCGAATGGCAGGACAGCCTCTGCAGATCGGTCCGCAGGTTCGTGAGCTCGTGATAATGGGTGGCGAACAGGGTCCGGCAGCGGTTCACCTGATGCAGATGTTCAAGGCTTGCCCAGGCAATCGCCAGCCCGTCATAGGTGGCGGTGCCTCGCCCGATCTCGTCGAGGATGACGAAGGATCTGTCTGTCGCCCGGTTCAGGATGGCTGCGGTTTCCACCATTTCCACCATGAAGGTCGAGCGGCCACGCGCCAGATCATCTGCCGCACCGACACGGCTGAACATGCGGTCGATGACACCGATCGCGCAGCGTTCCGCCGGCACGAAAAGCCCGGCCTGGGCCATGATGGCGATATGGGCATTCTGCCGCAGAAAGGTCGATTTGCCGGCCATGTTGGGACCGGTGACAAGCCAGATGTCGCCGCCATCGCCCAGCTGGCAGTCATTCGGAATGAAATTTTCCCCGGCCGGCAGCATCGTCTCGATCACCGCATGCCGCCCGCGGATGATCTCGAAACAGACATCATCGCGGATCTCCGGACGGCAGAATGACCGCCGCGCCGCCAGTGCCGCGGATGCCAGCGCGACATCGATTGCGGCCAGCGCCTGTGCCGCCGCTGACAGGCTGTCCGCCGCCTCCAGCACCGCCGACCGCAGCCTGTCGAAGATCTCCATCTCACGGGCCAGCGCCCGGTCCGCCGCCGTCGACAGGTCGCGCTCCAGCTCGGCCAGTTCGGTGGTGGTGAAACGCACCGTCTGCGCGGTTGTCTGGCGATGGATGAAGGCCTCGTCCTGCATCAGCCGTTCGGCATGCGTGTTGCGCACATCGACATGATAGCCGAGGACGTTGTTGTGCTTGACCTTCAGCGAAGCGATTCCGGTTGCCTCGACATAGCGTTGCTGCAGCGCGGCGATCAGTCTGCGGCTCTCGTCACGAAGCGCGCGAAGCTCATCCAGCGAGGCGTCATATCCGGACCGGACAAAGCCGCCATCACGGGCCAGCAGCGGCACATCGTCGGCCAGCGCCGGGGCCAGCTCTGCGGCCAAGGGCGCGGGCGCCATGATCGCGGCGTAGAGGGTTTCGAGGTTGGCCGGCTCGCTCGTCAGCTGCTCCGCACCGGCGATGCCTGTCGTGGCGCGTCCGACCATGTCCGCGGCGGTGCGGATCGCCTCGGCAAGCGCCTTCAGGTCGCGCGGCCCGCCATGTCCCATAGACAGCCGCGACAGCGCCCGGTCAATATCGGCAAGACCCTTCATCGACAGGCGCAGCTCGTCACACAAGTCGGGCTGCCCAAGATACCAGGCGACGAGGTCGAGGCGCCTGTTGATGGCGTCGCGGTCGGCAAGCGGCGCGGCGATTCGTGCCGCCAGCAGCCTGCCGCCGGCGGCGCTGACCGTCATGTCGATCGCGGCAAGAAGGCTGCCGCGCGTCTCACCCGAAAGCGTGCGGGTAATTTCCAGCGACCGGCGGGTGGCCTGATCGATTTCCATATAGCCGGTCTCGGTCACCGCCTGCAGCGAGCGGAGCCTTGGCATGTTGCCTTTCTGCGTCAGCTCGATATAGCCGAGGAGCGCGCCAGCCGCGGCAAGCATCGGGCGCGAGAACTGGCCATACCCGTCGAGGCTGGCGACCCGGTAATAGCTGCACAGCGATCGCTGGCCGGCGGCGGAGTCAAACAGCGACGGTGCCTGCTCGGTCAGCACGGTGCCGGGGCTGGCGGCGCTTTGCGGGGCGGCGTAACCTGCCGGCACCACTAGCTCGGCCGGCATCAGCATCGCAAGCAGGCTTTCCAGCCGTTCCGGGGCGATGTCCTGCACCGCGAAATCCCCTGTCGACATGTCGGCCCAGGCCAGCGCCAGCGCACCGCCGGACTGGCCGAGGGCGGCCAGATAATTATGCGCGCGGGCGGGAAGCAATTCATCCTCGGTCAGCGTTCCCGGGGTCAGGATCCGGATCACCTCGCGGCGCAGCGGCCCTTTGCCGCCTCGTGCCTTCTGCTGTTCCGGATCTTCGGCCTGCTCGCAGATCGCGACCCGGTGGCCGGCGCCGATCAGCCGTGCCAGATAACCGTCAACGGAATGCACCGGCACCCCGCACATCGGAATGTCGTCGCCATCGCTCTTGCCGCGTTTGGTCAGGGTAATGCCAAGCGCCGCCGCGCCGATTTCGGCGTCCTCGAAGAACATCTCGTAGAAGTCGCCCATGCGATAGAAAAGCAGCGCGTCGGGATGCGCTTCCTTGACCTGCATATATTGCGCGATCATCGGGGTTGGCGACTTTACTTTTGCAGCGCTTGGTGGTGAGATTGGCGGAGTCATATTGGTCCCTAGGTTACCCCCGCCACATGATAGCATCTGAGGGCACCAATGTTACAGAATTCCGCTACCGCAAGGCCTGGTCAGATGAACCCGTCCGGTCCGTCGTCCTTTGCGCGCGAATCCTAGAGAATGAAATATAGATAGACGGTGTCATGAGCCAAAAAAAGACAAAGCTTGATGAGGAGGCCCTGGCGTTCCACGCCAATGGTCGTCCTGGAAAACTCGAAATCACGGCAACCAAGCCCCTGATGAGTCAACACGACCTGTCACTGGCCTACTCCCCAGGCGTGGCAGCGCCCTGCCTCGCCATCGAGGCCGACCCCGACGCCGCCTATGACTATACCGCCAAGGGCAATCTGATCGCGGTGATCTCGAATGGCACGGCGGTACTCGGCCTTGGCGATATCGGCGCGGCGGCGTCGAAGCCGGTGATGGAGGGCAAGGCCGTCCTGTTCAAGAAGTTCGCCGACATCGATGGTCTCGATCTCGAGGTCGACACCAAGGACACCGACAAGTTTGTCGAGGCTGTGGCGATGCTGGCGCCAAGCTTTGGCGGGATCAATCTCGAGGACATCAAATCCCCGGAATGTTTCATCATCGAACAGCAGCTCCGCGAGCGTCTGGAAATTCCGGTCTTCCATGACGACCAGCACGGCACCGCGATCATTGCCGCCGCCGGCCTGATCAACGCGCTGCATCTGACCGGCCGCACGATGGCCGATATCAAGGTCGTCTCCAACGGCGCCGGCGCCGCCTCGATCGCCTGTGTCGAGCTGATCAAGAGCATGGGTGTTCCGCATGAGAACATCATCCTGGTCGACCGTGCCGGTGTGATCTATCAGGGGCGCGAGCAGTCGATGAACCAGTGGAAATCGGCGCATGCGGTGAAGACCGAGGCACGCACCCTGGAAGAGGCGCTTGTCGGTGCCGATGTGTTCCTCGGCCTGTCGGTGGCTGGCGCGCTGAGCCCGCAGATGGTCGAGACCATGGCCGCCCGCCCGATTATCTTCGCGATGGCCAACCCGGTGCCGGAAATCATGCCGGAGGAGGCGAAGAAGGTGCGCCCCGACGCAATCATCGCCACCGGGCGCTCCGACTACCCGAACCAGGTGAACAATGTCCTGGGCTTTCCCTATATCTTTCGCGGCGCGCTCGACGTGCGGGCCAGCAAGATCAACGAGGAAATGAAGATCGCCGCCGCCGAGGCGATCGCCATGCTGGCACGCGAGGATGTGCCGGATGCCGTCGCCGACGCCTATGGCGGGCAGGCGCTGCAATATGGCGAGGACTACATCATTCCGGCGCCGTTCGATCCGCGGCTGATCTCGGCGGTCTCCTCCGCTGTCGCCAGGGCCGCGATGGACAGCGGCGTGGCGCGCAAGCCGATCAAGGATCTCGACCGCTATTGCCGCGACCTGTCGGCGCGGCTCGACCCGACAGCCTCGACGCTGCAGGTGATCTTCGACCGGATCAGCGCCAACAAAAAGCGCGTCGTCTTCGCCGAGGGCGAAGAGGAAAAGGTGATCCGCGCCGCCATGGCCTTTCGCAATGCCGGCTATGGCGACCCGATCCTGGTCGGGCGCGAGCACCGCATCCGCGAAACAATCGAGAGGCTGGGACTGGAAGGAGCCGAGGAGCTGCCGGTCACCAACGCCAAGGTGTCCGACCATAACGATCTCTATATCGACTTCCTGTATGAAAAGTTGCAACGCCAGGGCGCGCTGCGCCGCGACTGTCAGCGCATGGTCAATCTCGACCGCAATGTCTTTGGCGCCTGCATGGTGCTGAAGGGTCATGCCGATGCCATGGTCACCGGCGTTACCAGATCCTTCAAACCAAGCTTTGACCATGTCACCCGCGTCATTGCCCCGCGCGAAGGCAAGGATTTCTTTACCACCTCGATGATTGTGTCGCGCGGACGCACCGTCTTTATCGGCGACGTCTCGGTCCATGAACGCCCGGATGGCGAGCAGATTGCCGATATCGCCGAGGCGATCGCGGCGAAGGCCCGGCAGATGGGCCACACCCCGCGGGTGGCGGTGCTGTCCTTCACCAATTTCGGCAGCCCGATGTCGGACATCACCGGCGAGGCCCGGCGCGCCATCGAAATTCTCGACGCCCGCAAGCCTGATTTCGAATATGACGGTGAGATGTCGGCCGATGTGGCGCTGAATTACGAGCTGATGAAGGCGCGTTATCCGTTCTGCCGCCTGTCCGGCCCGGCCAACATTCTGGTGATGCCGGGGCTGCATTCGGCGAACATCGCATTCGAATTGATCCAGAATCTGACCGAAGGGTCGGTCATCGGGCCAATCATGCTTGGTGCGGAAAAGCCGTTCCAGATCGTGCAGATGGGCGCCTCGGTGAATGACCTTGTACAGGCCGCCGCGCTGGCCGCCTATGAGGCGCTTCGCTAGGCTGGTCGGTCAGAGATTTTCAGCCGCCACCATCGCCGCGATATCGGCCTCTGGCCGCGCACCGATATGCGAGATCACCTCGCCGGCTGTGAGGCTGGCGATCCGCCCCGATGTCAGCGCGTCACGACCATTTGTGCGACCGTAAAGATAACCGGCGGCGAACAAATCGCCAGCGCCGGTGGTGTCCTCGACCGCGCCCAGCGGACGCGCCGCCACCTCGTGGCCATTATCGCCATGGCCGATGAAGGCCCCGTTTGCGCCGCGTGTGATCACCACCTCGTCAACCTGCGCGCACAGAGTTTCGGCGGCACGCGCGACATCGCTGTCGCACAGGCTGGCCGCCTCATCCTCGTTGGCGAACAGGATGTCCACATGATCATGCACAAACCGCGACAGCGCTTCACGGTGGCGTTCCGCACACCATGGGTCGGACAGTGACAGCGACACCTGGACTCCGTGATCAGAGGCAAGCCGCGCCGCATACGCAAAGATCTCCGGACCCGCTGGCGCGTCAAACAGATACCCCTCGAGATAGATCACCTTCGCGGCGGCCACTTCCTGCTGCCTGATGTCGGCAGGCTGAAACTCGATGCAGGCCCCCAGATGCGTGTTCATCGACCGGATCGCATCCGGCGTCACCAGGATGATCGACGAGGCGGTCGGCGCCCCATCGGTATGCGGCGGAGTGCTGAACTGGACACCGGCGGCGCCGATATCGCGGATGAAGGCATGGCCAAGACCATCATCATGGACGCGGCCGGCAAACCCCGCGCTGCCGCCAAGCGCGGCAATGCCGACAGCGGTATTGGCGGCCGAGCCGCCAGAAATCTCGCGGGCGTCCGTGATGTCGGCATAGATCGCCGCCGACCGCGTCGCGTCGACAAGATTCATCATCCCCTTGCCGATGGCGCGCGCCTCGAGAAACGCATCGTCGCAGCGGGCGAAAATATCGACAATGGCATTGCCGACAGTCAGGACATCAAGAGACTTGGACATCTGAATTCCTTATGGGAAGGCCGATCACAGCAACCAGTACACGCCGCGCCCGGCGGGCGATGTTGCCGATGCCTGGCGCGGCGCTTGGTGTAGACAGGTTCGCCGGCAAACACAAGATGGCAACAAGTGGTTTGCCAGCATACACAGGACTGGTCTACTGTGCGGCATCGCTGTTCCCATCCCGTTTCCGGCTCTTTCATGCGGTCATTCCATTTGGTTCGGATATTTCTCCTCCCGCGGCTTCGGTTCCTGTCCGTCGCCCTTGCGGCGCTGACGCTGGCGGCCTGTGAACTGCAGCCCGTTGTCACGTCTCCTCCGTCTCCCCCGGCACCCCCAGCGCCCACACAAGTCACGCCAGTTCCCGAGCCGACACCTGAGCCGACACCCGAGCCAACACCTGAGCCAACACCTGAGCTGGATGCAGACGCCGCACCGGTGGCCGAGACCGAATTGGTCGCAGCGACCGTCGAGGCAGGCGCATCCGAGGCGACGTTGCCAGAACCGCAGCAGCCAGAACCGCAGCAGGCAAGCGATGGGACACAGGTGACCGA
>JAYOST010000027.1:0-7856 GCA_038139365.1 Alphaproteobacteria bacterium | reverse complement strand
CAGAACCGCAGCAGGCAAGCGATGGGACACAGGTGACCGAGCTGGCGATGGTGGCCCCGCCACCGCCACCGCCACCGCCACCGCCACCTCCGCCGCCACCTCCGCCACCGCCACCGCCGCCAGCCGAGCTGGCACCGTCGAGCCTGGTCGGGATTACCCCTGAGCAGCTTCTCTCACGGCTGGGAGAGGCCGATTTCCTGCGGCAGGAAGGGGAGATGAAGACCTGGCAATACAGGCTTGCCGGCTGCGTTGTGGATTATTTCCTGTTTCCGCAGGACGGTGTGACCCGGGTGGCAGGATGGGCCTGGCGTGCGCCCGTTATCGGCATGGATATCGACGCCGTATCGTGCCGCCAGGCGCTGGCGCGGCGCGGCGGGGAGTCCGGGTGAGGCCGGTTATCCGGCGAAAATCTTGTCCTTGAACAGACAGAATTCGGCGATGGCACAGCTCCCGCATTCCGGTTTGCGCGCCTTGCAGACATAGCGGCCGTGCAGGATCAGCCAGTGATGCGCCCCTTTTTTCCAGACCTCGGGAACACGCCGCACCAGTTCGGCCTCGACCGCGTCGGGTGTCTTGCCAGGGGCCATGCCGGTGCGGTTGCCCACACGGAAAATATGCGTGTCGACAGCAATGGTCGGCTGTCCAAACGCCTCGTTCAGCACGACATTTGCGGTCTTCCTGCCAACCCCCGGAAGCGCCTCGAGCGCGGCGCGGTCATCGGGGACGATGCCGTCATGCTCGGCGATCAGGATTTCCGAGAGCCGGTGCACATTCTTTGCCTTGGTGTTGAACAGCCCGATGGTGCGGATGTGGTGAGAGATGCCGTCAACCCCCAGCGCGACCATCGCCTGCGGCGTGGCGGCGGCGGCGAACAATCCCTTTGTCGCGCGGTTCACCCCGACATCGGTGGACTGCGCTGACAGAACAACCGCCACCAGAAGCGTATAGGGACTCGAATAGGTGAGCTCCGTTTTCGGATCAGGAAGCCGTTCGGCAAGCCGCTCGAAACAGGTTTCAATATCGGCAAGCTTCATCTTGCGGGGGCGCTTCGGGGTGCTCATCGGTTGCTGGCTCCGCTTTTGGGACGGGTGGAAAGTTCTGGACGGGACCCAAGATTGCCCTAATGTCGAGACAGGCGCAATTTCAGGCATACAAACCGGCATTTCAGGATCACGCCAGCTATTGATCTGGCAGCTTCTTTCAGGCCAGCTTATCTCATGACTGTCTTCAATCTTGGTTCCATCAACATCGACCTTGTCTACAAGGTGTCGCATTTCCCGGCCCCGGGGGAAACGCTGACCACGCTCGATCACCAGAGAACACTCGGCGGCAAGGGTGCCAACCAGTCAATCGCACTGGCCCGTGCCGGCGGTGATGTGCGCCATATCGGCGCCACCAATCCCGAGGATGAATGGCTTCGTGCCGAAATGCGCGATGCCGGGGTCGAGATGTCAGGCATCCAGGACAGTGCCCTTGCCACCGGCCACGCGATTGTGTCGGTGTCGGCCGATGGCGAAAACCAGATCCTGCTGTTCCCGGGTGCCAATCACGATATCGACATGGACGCGGCCGCCGCCGTCCTTGACGCCGCTACCGCGGGTGACTGGGCGCTTCTCCAGAACGAAACCAATGGCGGCATGGCATTTGTCGAGAGCGCGCGGGCGCGCGGGCTGAATCTTGCCTACAGCGCGGCGCCCTTTGATGCTGGCATGACCGCCGGCCTGTTGCCGCATACCGACCTTCTGATCGTCAATGAGGGCGAAGCAGAGGCGCTGGCGGAGATGCTTGCCAGACCAGTGGCCGCCGCCGGCATTCCGCATCTTGTCATCACCCGCGGCGGTGACGGGGCCGATTACATCGGCAAGGCCGGGCAGTTCCACCAGCCTGCCTTTGATGTCGATGTGGTTGATACCACCGGTGCCGGTGATTGCTTCTTCGGCTATTTCCTGGCCGAAATGGCCGCCGGACATGACACCGGACATGAGGTGGAACAGGCGCTTCGTCTGGCCAGCGCCGCCGCCGCGCTGCATGTCACCCGCCAGGGGGCTGGCGCGGTGATCCCAGAGCGCGCCGACGTTGAAGCTTTCCTCGCAGACAGGGCCTGATCCACGACCATGGCACAGAAATTGATCATTGATACCGATCCCGGCATTGACGACGCGATGGCGATCCATATGGCCTTCGCCGACCCGCGGGTCGAGGTGGTCGGGCTGACCACCATCTTTGGCAATGTCACCACGCGCCAGGCGACGCGCAACGCGCTGTATCTGGCGCAGATGGCGCATTATCCGGTTGCCGTGGCGCCGGGCGCTGACCGACCGCTGGTGCGCGATCCACAGCCACCCGCCGATTTCGTTCATGGTCCCGAGGGCTTTGGCGGGCTGCCGGCACCGGTTGTTGACCAGAGACCCGATCCACGCGACGCCGCCAGATATCTGAGCGAGACCTGCGCCGCCGCGCCGGGCGAGATCATCATCTGCGCCGTTGGCCCGCTGACCAACCTTGCCGCCGCGCTGACGCTCGACCCTGACATCACCCGCACCGCCGCGCGTGTCGTGGTGATGGGTGGCAGCGCCGCGCGTCACGGCAATGTCAGCGACTGCGCCGAGGCGAATATCTGGAACGACCCGCACGCCGCCGAGGCCGTGTTCGCCGCCGACTGGGACATCACCATGGTCGGCCTGGATGTCACCGAAAAAACACAGTGCACACCGCAGGATTTCGCCGGTCTTGCCGCGACATCGCCGATCATCGGCGGGTTCCTGTCGGATGCAGCGGCCTTCTATTTCGACTTCCATGAGGCGAAGACCGGCACACGGTCCTGCTTCATGCACGACCCATCGGCAATTCTGGCGATCACCGATCCAGCATTATTCGGTTTTGACAGCACGCCAATCTCGATAATCTGTGAGGGAGAGGAAATCGGCCGCACCGTGGCAGACACAGCGCCGGGACGACGCGCCACACATGTGGCGATGAGCGTCGACAGCGCGGCAGCGCGGCAGCGCTTCCTTGATCTTGCCGGCGTGGCAGACCGCGCGGCGACTGACAGGATGACACGTCATGACAGCTGACATGCCGGGCTGATTGCTTCAATGTGGTGATGGCGAATGTGGTGCCAGATGAATGCGGGAGGCGCAGGATATGAAAGTCGAAACGGTTGACTACAGGGCGGCGGACGCCGCCGAAACCCTGGCACGTTCGCTTCGCGACACCGGTTTTGCGGTGCTCGCCAACCATCCGATCACGCCCGACCGCATTGACGCCATCTATGGCGCCTGGGGGGATTTCTTCGCCGGCGAGGAAAAGTTCGAATTTGCCGTGCAGCCGCCGGCGCATGACGGCTATTTCGCCTTCCGCTCGGAAAACGCCAAGGATTCGCCGGTGAAGGACCTGAAGGAATTCTTCCATGTCTATCCCGGCTGCCGCCTTCCCACCGATATCGCGGCGATGACCAGGCAGATCTATGCCGATCTCGACACTCTGGGGCGCGAGCTTCTGGGATGGATTCAGGCCGAGGCACCGGCCGAGGTCACTGACAATCTGTCGATGCCGCTTGATGACATGATGGAGGGAAGCGACCAGAGCCTTCTTCGCATCCTGCATTACCCGCCGGTCGAGGCCAGCGAGCCTGGCGCCATCCGCGCCGCCGCGCATGAGGACATCAATCTGATCACGCTGCTGCTGTCCGGATCGAAACCGGGGCTTCAGGCAAGGGACGCCAATGGCGACTGGCATGATGTTGCGTGCGACCCCGGCATGATCACGATCAACAATGGCGACATGCTGGCGATGGCCACAGGCGATTACTTCCCGTCGACGACGCACCGGGTAACCAACCCCGATGCCGGCCAGAACGTGTCACGATATTCAATGCCGATGTTTCTTCACCCGCGCCCTGATGTACCGCTTCAGCCCGACATCACGGCAGACCAGTATCTTCAGCAGCGGCTTCGCGAGATCGGCCTGAAATAAGCGCCAAAAGCGCAAAGAAATTGGACTGGTTCACAAAAAGACGATAGGAATCAGTCTTAACGAACGGCGTCACCAACAAGACGCCGCGCCATCAAACGCATGGCCCCTGCCGTGCGCTTTACAGCTACGGGAGACATGAAGATGTTTTTGAAAAAGGTTGCAATGACTTCAGGTGTCGCGGCGGCGTTCATGCTGGCCTCGGCCTCGGCGGCCACCGCCTTTACCGCCTGCCAGGTCACCGACGTCGGTGGTATTGACGATTCCGGCTTCAACGAGACCGCCTGGAAAGGCGTCCAGGACGCGATGACGGAACTCAACATCGAGGGCCGTTATCTGGAATCGCAGTCGGAGACGGATTACGAGCCGAACCTGAACGCGCTTCTTGACGCGAAATGTGATGTCATCATTTCAGTCGGCTTCCTGATGGCGGATGCCACGGCCAATTCGGCAAAGGCCAATCCGGGCAGCAAGTTCTCGATTGTCGACATGGCCTATAACCCGACCATCCCGAATGTTCTCGGTCAGGTCTATGCCACCAATGAAGCCGCCTTCATGGCGGGCTATCTGTCGGCCGGCATGTCGAAGACAGGTGTTGTCGGCACCTTTGGCGGCATCAACATTCCGCCTGTTACCGCCTTCATGGACGGTTTCTATTACGGTGTTGCCTACCACAATAGCCAGAAGGGCACCGATGTGAAGGTTCTCGGCTGGAACCCGGACAGCAAGGATGGCCTGTTCACCGGCAATTTCGAGAGCCTCGACGATGGCCGCGCCTATGCCCAGAACCTGTATGACGAAGGCGCCGATGTGGTGATGCCTGTCGCTGGTCCGGTCGGCCTCGGGTCATCCGCGCTGGCCATGGAGCTTGGCACTGACGCGCTGAAGATCGTCGGTGTTGACGCCGACATGACGCAGACAGACCCGGCCAATGCCGAAGTCTATCTGACCTCTGTCGTCAAGCGCATGGACTCGACCGTGAAGGAAGTCATCAAGCGCGCCATGGACGGCAGCTTCGAAGGTGGCATGATGGTCGGTACCGTCGCCAATGGCGGCGTTGGCATCGCGCCCTACCACAGCTTCGACAGTGTCATCCCGGCCGGGCTGAAGTCTGAGGTTGAAGAGATCAAGGCCGGCATCATCGCCGGCACCGTCAACGTCGGCGGCTGATCCTGACACACACCCGTTGCCGCAGGTTTCCGCCAGTGGCAACGGGTTTTTTATGAGCCTCCTTC
The DNA here is from genome assembly GCA_038139365.1 of Alphaproteobacteria bacterium. Taxonomy (GTDB): domain Bacteria; phylum Pseudomonadota; class Alphaproteobacteria; order Puniceispirillales; family Puniceispirillaceae; genus UBA8309. Next base: position 2,649 of record JAYOST010000027.1, on the reverse strand, counting down.
TTTGTGAGATGCCTTCATGGATATCGAGATTCGGGGTATCAGCAAGCGCTTCGGCCCGGTGCAGGCGAACCAGGACATCGACCTGGACATCCGCGCCGGCGAAGTGCTCGGTCTTCTCGGCGAGAATGGTGCTGGCAAGTCCACCCTGATGAATGTGCTTTCGGGCCTGTATCGGCCTGATTCAGGCGCGATCATCATTGATGGTGAGGCGGTGTCCTTTGACGGGCCGGGCGACAGCATCGCCGCCGGCATCGGCATGGTCCACCAGCATTTCATGCTGGTTCCGGTGTTCAGCGTCGTTGAAAACGTCATCCTCGGGGTCGAGCCGACCGGCAAGGTGGATTACCTCGATCTGGATGCGGCGCGTGCACAGGTGCAGCAGATCAATGACGATTACGGCATGGAAGTGCCAAGCGATGCGCTGATCGAGGATCTTCCCGTCGGTATCCAGCAGCGGGTGGAAATCCTCAAGGTGCTGTTCCGCTCCGCCGATGTTCTGATCCTTGACGAGCCGACCGCGGTTCTCACCCCGCAGGAGGTCGAGGCTTTCTTCGGCATCGTGCGCGCCCTTCGCGACGCCGGCAAGGCCATCGTCTTCATCACCCACAAGCTTCACGAAATCCTCGAGATCGCCGATCGTGTCAGTGTGCTGCGCCAGGGCCGGATTGTCGGCCACGGTATTCCGTCCGAATTTTCCGAGGCCGATCTCGCCGAGATGATGGTCGGCCGGCCGGTCAGTTTTTCGGTTGGACGCAAGGCGGCCACCGCCGGGCAGCCGGTGCTGGAACTTGCCGATGTCTCGCTGATCGATGCCAGTCTGGAGGTACGCCTTCAGGCCATCAGCATGTCTGTGCGCGCCGGCGAGATTGTCGGTGTGGCAGGTGTGCAAGGCAATGGCCAGACCGAGCTTGTCGAGGCGATCACCGGCCTGGCGTCGGTGAATGCCGGCAGCATCAGCTTCAACGGCTGCGACATCACCGCGACAAGCGTCCGCCAGCGGCACAGCATGGGGATCGCCCATATCCCCGAGGACCGGCTGAAATCTGGCATGGTGGCGGGCTTTACCGTGGCCGAAAACATGGTGCTGAACCGCTATTATGACGAGAGCGTCGCGCGCGGTGTCGAGATCGACTGGAAGCGCGCCGAGCAGCAGGCCGCCGCCGCCTGTCTGAAATTCGATGTGCGCACGCCAAGCGTATTTCTGGGGGCAGGCAGCCTGTCCGGCGGCAACCAGCAAAAGATGGTCGTGGCCCGCGAGCTTGAGCGCGAGGTGCGGCTGATCGTGGCCTCGCAGCCGACACGCGGGGTCGATGTCGGCTCCATCGAATTCATCCACCAACAGCTGCTGGCCTGCCGCGATGCCGGTAACGCCGTGCTGATCATCTCTTCCGAGCTTGATGAAATCATTGACCTCTCTGACCGTATCTATGTGATGTTCGAGGGTCGCGTCACCGCCGCATTCGACAATGCGGACAGCCGCGCCGACCGCAATGCCATCGGCCTTGCCATGGCCGGCGTGACGAGGACACAAGCCGCATGACCCGCGCCGCATCCGATACCGACAGACGCATCCGTGAATTGCTGGCACCGACCATCGCTTCCCGCGGAGATCTTCGCGAGGTGGTGCTGATCCCGCTGGTGGCGGTGTTCCTGGCGCTTGTCATCGGCGCGCTGATCATGATGGCGACCTCGGTGGCGCCAGCCACCATCCTGAAGAGCTTTGTCGCCATGGCGGATGGGTCGCTTGGCTCGATGAGTGCCATTTCCGAAACGCTGACCGCCTCGATTCCGCTGGTGATGGCGGGTCTCGGGATCGGTCTGGCGTTCCGCGCCGGGCTGTTCAACATCGGTGCCGAGGGCCAGATGGTGGTTGGCGGGCTTGCCACGGCCATCGCCGCCTTCAGCTTCACCGGCCTGCCGATGATCCTGCACTTGCCATTGGCGCTTTTGATCGGCCTGTCAGTCGGGGCTGTCTACGCCGCCATCGCCGGGGTGCTGCGTGCCACCACCGGCGCGCATGAGGTGATCTCGACGATCATGCTCAACCTGATTTCCTTCCGGCTTCTCGACTATCTTCTGCGCCAGCCCTACATCCAGAAGGAAGGCCGCGCCGACCCGATCTCGAAAGCCGTCCTGGACAGTGCCGAGCTGCCACGCCTGCTGACCTTCCTCGATCCGAACCTGCGGTTGCATCTTGGCCTGTTCATCATGCTGGCGGCGGTGGCGATCGTCTGGTGGCTGCTGTTCCGCTCGAAGCTGGGATTCGCCTTCCGCATTTCTGGCGAGAATCCGGGTGCGGCCCGCTATGCCGGCATCCGGGCCGGGTTGACCGTGGTTCTGGCGATGGCGATTGCCGGCGCGCTGGCCGGTCTGGCCGGGGCAACGCAGGTCAGCGGGGTTCTCGGGCGGGCGACGCCGGGATTCACCGCCGGCATCGGCTTTGACGCCATCGCCGTGGCGCTCCTTGGACGCTCGCACCCCGTCGGCATTCTTCTGGCCGGGCTGCTGTTTGGCGCGCTCGAGGCCGGTGGGCGGCAGATGCAGGTTGATGCCGGCGTGTCGATCGACATGATCAGCATTATCCAGGCGCTGATCATCATCTTCGTTGCCGCGCCGTTGTTGATCAAACGCATCTTCCCACCGCTATTC
>JAYOST010000026.1:16746-18885 GCA_038139365.1 Alphaproteobacteria bacterium | reverse complement strand
TGCAGGAAGGCGTGCTGTCGCTGATGCAGTTGCCGCGCACCATTCTGGCCGTCGACAAGGTTCGCGATGCTGGCCTGCCGCATATTGTCCTGCTGGCACATCCGACCACTGGCGGCGTCACCGCCTCTTTCGCCATGCTTGGCGACCTGCAGATCGCCGAGCCCGGAGCCATCATCGGTTTCGCCGGCCGCCGGGTGATCGAGGAGACCGTGCGCGAGAAACTGCCAGAGAATTTCCAGACCGCCGAGTATCTTCAGGATCATGGTATGGTTGACAGTGTCGTCCCACGCTCGGAGCAGCCCGAGTTCCTTAACCGCGTTCTTGGCTTCCTGATGGGCCAGCGCAAGGCGACAAGAGCCGCCTGATGCCACCAGACGGGCGCGCCAATCAAGGTGCGCGCGCCGCCGCCGCGCTTGAGCGGCTTGCAGCGCTTCATCCGAAACTGATCGATCTGGGGCTGGATCGCACGCGCGACCTTCTGGCCCGACTTGGCAATCCACATCACAATCTGCCGCCGGTGATCCACGTCGCCGGCACGAATGGCAAGGGGTCGGTGATCGCCCTGATGCGCGCCATGGCCGAAGCCGCCGGATGCCGCGTCCATGTCTATGCCTCGCCACATCTTTGCCGGTTCAATGAACGCATCCGGCTTGCCGGCGCGTTGATTTCAGATGCTGCCCTCGCTGATCTGCTGGAAGAGGTCGAAACGGCCAATGGCGATGCGCCGGTTACCTTCTTTGAGGTGACAACCGCCGCCGCCTTCCTTGCTTTTTCACGGGTCGAGGCCGACCTTCTGCTTCTCGAGACCGGGCTCGGCGGGGCGCTTGATTCCACCAATGTGCTCGACCGCCCGGCAGCCACGGTGATCACGCCTGTCGCGCGCGATCATGAACATTTCCTGGGAAGCGACCTTGCCGGCATCGCCGCGCAGAAGGCCGGCATCATGCGCGCCGACGTTCCCTGCCTTGCGGCGGCACAGGGCGAGGCCGCACGGTCGGCGCTTGCCGCTCATGCCGAGGCAATTGGCGCACCGCTTCGGTTCCTTGGCGATGACATCACCTGGTCCCGACGCGATGATGGCGGTATCGCAATCGACCTGGTGCCTGGCACGATACGCCTTCCCGCGCCGGCCCTTCGCGGCGCTCACCAGCAGGAAAATGCGGCTCTTGCCGCGGCGGCGCTGACAACAGCGATGCCGCAAACCAGCGCCGCGGCGCTTGCCGATGGTATGGCGCGGGCTGTCTGGCCCGGACGGCTCCAGCGATTGCCACACGGCAGCCTGACAGGAACACTGGAACAGGCAGTCTGGATTGACGGGGCGCATAACGCGCATGGCGCGGCGGCACTGGCAGCGGCCTTACCGCGGCTCGCCAACGGAAAATGGCATTTCATCTGCGGCGCGCTCAACACCCGGCCCGCCAACGAATTCCTGCAGCAAATTGCGCCGCTGGCAGCGTCTATCCAGTGTGTCACGATCCCTGACCAGCCGGCCAGCCTCAGCGCAGAGGCGCTGGCCACCGACGCGAAAGCCGTCGTCTCGGGCGCCAGGCCGGCACCCTCGATCCTTGGGGCGCTGCAAGCCATCGCTGATGGCTCGATCACGCCGGACGGCCCGGTGATGATCTGCGGATCGCTGTATCTGGCCGGGCATGTACTGGCAGCAAACGGCACGCTGCCAGACTAGCTATTTCAGAGGAAATCTTGCCAGATCAGCCGATGCTGCTGGTGATCCAGGCTTCAAGCTGTGATTTTGGAACGGCGCCGATCTTCTCGGCGACCACCTCACCACCCTTGAAAATCAGCAGCGTCGGGATGCCCCGGACATTGTATTGCTGCGGGGTCAGCGGGTTTTCATCAATGTTCAGCTTGACGATCGAGATATCATCGCCGTGAGCATCGCTCAACTCTTCGAGCGCTGGGCCGATGGCCTTGCAGGGACCGCACCATTCTGCCCAGAAATCAACCAGAACCGGCTTGTCTGCCTTCAGCACATCAGCAGAGAAATCACTATCGGTGGTTTTGATTGTCGCCATGGTCTCGGCCCCTTATTTAGCGCATGAAAGCGCGGCACCGTCGCGCCGCCAATTGAAGGTAGGAGGCAGACCCTGCCCCGTCAACCCGGACAATTATACCGGGCCC
>JAYOST010000026.1:0-16646 GCA_038139365.1 Alphaproteobacteria bacterium | reverse complement strand
GGGCCCCAATCACGGGCCATTATCCGGAGTGATTATTTCTGGCGGCATCAACGCCGCGCCGCGCGCCGCCTCGTCAATCTCTTCGATGGCGCAGGCCTCGGTCCAGACGAGCCAGGTGATCACTCGGCGCCCAGGATGGATCTGTTCCAGCAGCGCCGCATAAAGCGCCATCTGTCTGACATATTCCAGCGGAGTTTGCGGCGGGCGTGGGCCTGTCTTGAAATCGGCGATCAAGACACGCGTATCATCGACATGAAGCCTGTCGATCTGGCCGGCCACACCGATGCCGTCGACAACACCGCTCACAGAGATTTCGGCTAGCGCATCGGGCCCGAAGACTGGGGCCAGTTCGCCAAGATGCATCACAGCCTCGACCTCTGCCGCCAGGCGCTCCGCTTCATCGGCGGGGATCTCCACCTGCGCCGTCAGCATTGCATCGCGAACCACATTCCGGCGCGCCGGGTCAACCATCGGCAGCACTTCGAACAGCCGGTGGGCCAGTCGTCCGCGTGCCAGCGCCCGTGACGCCACCAGCTGGCTTCCAGGTGCGCGCGCTGTCTGTGCTCGGCCATCTGGTTGTGACGGGCGAAGCGGGCGGGGCGGGCGGGGTTCGTCTGGTGCATCGGTGAACAGCCAGTCCGGCACCGGCAGGCTCTCCTCGACAGGTGGCGGCACCGGACGGCTTTCGCTCTCGGGCGACACAACACTCTCGGTCTCGAGGCGCAACGCGCCCTCGCCATCCGTTTCCACGCCGGACATCCCCGATACAGCAGCGTGCAGCCGCTCATAATGGCTTCCTTCGAGACGCCTGCGGTGCTGCGCTTTCCAGCCGCCAATGATGACACCGTCGCGGGCGCGGGTCAGGGCGACATAGAGAAGCCGGTTTTCCTCCTCTTCGTCGCGTTCGCGTGCCTGGTCACGGGCCGCGGAAACAAAATCCGGACGCACCCCGCCTGGCGACCAATAGACAAATCCGCTCTGCGGGTCGCGCACCAGCTGCTCTGGAATACGTGAGACAGGTGTCAACATGTCGGGCAGCACCACCACCGGCGCCTCAAGACCCTTGGCGCCATGGATCGTCATCACCCGCACCTGGTCGACATCATCACTGTCCATGTCACGCCGCACTTCGCCGCCACTGCCACGAATCTGCGCCAGGAAACCGGTCAGTGAAACGCCGCCAGCAATGCCAAAGGCCTGCGCCAGCGCCAGGAAATGGTCAAGCGTTTCGTCAACCGCCGCGCCAAGCCGACGGCGGAACTCTTGGCGCGTTTCGATCAAGACGCTGCTGTAGAACCCGAAGACGGACTGGTTCTCGGCAAGTTCGCGAAGGCGGATCATCCTGTTGGCGATCCGGCCAATGGCGCTGTCACCGCCGGCATGCGCCATCAGCCGCGCATGAAGGCTCTTGCCACCACGATCATGCGCCAGCGTGAACAGCATCTCGTCGTCGATGCCAACCAGCGGGGATTTCAGCACTGCCGCCAGCTGCAAGTCATCCTCGGGAAGCAGGATCACATCACCAAGCGCCAGCAGGTCCTGAATCTCGATCTGGTCTTCCAGCTTCATCCTGTCAGCGCCCGCGACCGGAATGCCGGCCTGCTGCAGGGCCGCCAGCAGCAGCCGGTGATACCGTCCGCGCGAGCGCAGCAGCACCATCACATCGCCTGCCCGCATCAGCCGGCCTGACGGAAGCCTGCGTTGCCCGATCCAGCGAGATAGCGTGTCCGCCAGCTTCGCCGCCGACTGCGCCGCGGCGTCACGCGGTTCGCGAATTTCCGGCGGGGCGAAGGCCGGTGGGTCGACCGGCGCCTCATCCTCGGCAATGACTGGCCAGACCTCGATGAAACCACCGGCGTCACGGCGCGCCGATCGGTGTTCCTGAAACCCCGGCATACGCGGATCGGTGATGCCATCAAGCACCGGCATCACCAGATTGACGAGGTCGAGAACTGGACGGGCCGAGCGGAAGGACACATCAAGCCCGACCTCACGCCAGGGCGCGGCCAGCATGCCGGCCCGGTCGTGAAGCTCCAGCCTGTTCCGGCCCATCACCACCGGATCTGCACCCTGAAAGGAATAGATAGATTGTTTGAAATCACCGACGACAAACATGGTGCGGGGTCCGGCCTCACCAGACGCCTCGCTGGCGGCCTCGAAGAACTCGTCACCAAGCCGGCGAAGAAGCTGCCACTGCGCCGGACTGGTATCCTGCGCCTCGTCAAGAAGCAGATGGTGAATACCGTTATCCAGCTTCCAGGCGACCCACTGCGCTGCTTCGCTACCTGCCAGCATGGCGTTTGTCAGCCTAATCAGATCGTCATAATCAAGAAGACCGCGACGCGTCTTCAGCGCTTCATATTCCGCCTGAAAGGTACGCCCGAACCCATAAAGCGCACCGGTCAGATCACGGCAACGCTGCGCCGCACGGGTCGCGATCAGTCCCGACAGCGCCTGTTGCACGCCTTGCTGGACTTCGACAACACGGGGGAAGGCCTCACGGATATCCTTGTTCGACAGGCTCTTTTCGGATAGCGGGCCACTCGCGCTGAACAACGCATCTGTCAGCCTGTCGATATGCGTCCGTCTGCCCTCGTCATCCTCACCAAGCCAGGCCGTCATTTTAGCGGCCCGCTTTTGTTGTGTGGCGACGCCGCTTGCCGCCAGCGTATTGGCGGTGGCCCGAAGCCCCTCGATATCAAGGCCGGAAACCAGCGCGTCGATCACCTGTTCCAGATCAAGCGCCGGGTCGATGCCGCAGGCCTCGGCGAAATGCGTCTGCAGACGTTGCTCGATATCCGGTTCGGCGAGACGCACCTCCTTGCCAAGAAGTTCATCGAGAAGTGTTTCGGCATTTCCCTCGCTTGTCTGCGCTGCCAGCCTGCCAATCAATGCGGCAAGCGCGGGGTCGGCGCGGCGCAACAGGCTGTCACGCGCCTCGGCCTTCATGCGCGCCTGCTCGAATGTATCGGCAAGTTCCGCCTGCGGCACGATACCAGCCTCGATCGGGAAACGGCGCAGCACTGACTGGCAGAAGGAATGCACTGTTTCAACACGGGGACCATCATCATTGTCGAGGATTTCGGCAAACAGGCTTCGCGCCCGTACCAGCATCTCCTGCGAGGGAACACCGATGCCCATTCCCCTGAGGTCGTCAAGCAACGCTTCGCTGGAAGCCACTGTCCACTTTGCCAGCTTGCCGGAAATGCGGTTGCGCATCTCCGCCGCCGCCGCGCGGGTGTAGGTAACGCACAGGATGCTGTCTGGTGCCGCCCCTCGCAGCATCAGCCGCAGCACGCGATCGGTCAGAAGCTTGGTCTTGCCGGTGCCGGCATTAGCCGAGACAAACACTGAAGTCCCGGGATCAGACGCTGCCGCCTGCCGATCCGACGCATCCGCCGCGATGCCCGGATCAAACCCCGGCCTCTCCACAGGTGCGGGTCCTGCCATCGATAACGCAGCCACCCCTTCCCGACGGCCATGTTCGACGAGTCGCCATTCGTCAACACGCGCCAGGTGATCATACCGCGGAAAAGCCGGCCCGATGGCCGGATCGGGGCGGCTGGCATAGGCGGTGGCGGGCATATCAAAATCCGTCGCCAGCCTTGTCAGCATGTCGAAATCCTCTTCGGCGGACCAGCCGTCGGGGCGAACATCTACGCGCTGCCCGGGTTCGCCGCTTTTGCCGGTCAACCGCCAGTATTCCATTGCCTCAACCACGGCGCTGTCGAGCCCCTCGAACCCGCCCCGCGCCGCAATCACCGATTCCACCAGCAACTGCGTTCGCCGCCGCTTGGCAACCGCCGTTTTTGTCGGCGCCGTGCCAGTCTTGTAGTCGAGAACCGCCAGACCGCCGCCCTCCAGCCTGTCGATGCGGTCGGCGCGGGCGGTGAAGGTGACGGGCCCGGCCGGAGCCTCAATCTTCATGCTGCCGTCAATCTCGGCATGACTTTCCAGAATTGTCGCGCGGCGGCGCGTTTCCGTCTCGATGAACCAGGCAGAGATCGACTCGAAAGCCGGCCACCAGAAATGCCGCACGGTCGGGGTCTGCCAATGCGGGTCAAACAGACGGCGCGCTATCGTACGAAGCCGCGCAAGGGCATCCTCGGGAAGCGCGCCGGCAGGATGTTTCTTCAGGAAGGCGGCAAGCGCATCATGGACAAGATTGCCGCGAAGCGCCGCATCGATCGGCCTGTCGAGCTCCTCTTGCGGACGCAGACCGAGAATGCGCTTTGCATACAGGCTGTAGGGATCGGCGATCCAGTCATCGATCTCTGTTGCGGAAAAACGGCGTGGACGCGCCGCAACGGGCGGTGCCGGACGTGGCCGCGCCACCGGTGCCATCACCGGAACCGGCGTCATCGCGGTCATCGCATCGCGCCATTTCTGGCCGCGGTCAACAGCCCCCTCGATGCTCAGCGCCTGCGTGACCGCATCGAACCGCTGCCGCCAACGGCTTGCCGTTGTCGCCGCATCACCGTCACGAAGGGCGCGGGTGATGATCACTTCGGGGGCGCAGCTCGCCATCCAGACATCATGCGCACTCAGTCCGGTGCGCCAGTTATGCGGCTGCAGCCCGGCAGCGCGCCGCATCTCGGCGTTGGTCCAGGGATCAATCTCCGGCCTTGGCGGCCAGTTGCCTTCGTTGAATCCCCCGAGAATCAGCCTGTCAGCGCTCTGCATCCGCGCCTCGACCGGTCCAAGAATGGCAAGCCGCGGATGCGTCTGCCAGGTACGGCGCACCGTCCGTCCGGCCAGAAGCTGGGACAGGATATGCGGAAAGGATTCAATGTCGGTGGAGAAACCTTCGCCTTGCTCGGCAAGCGATGCCAGCAGCATCGCCGCCGCCTCGCCATCCTCGTTTGCCCACAGATGACGCGCCCCGTCGGCGGCATCCGGAAGACCCTGATCATCGCGCGATCGTGCCGCCATCCTCTCCGCCGCATTGCCAAGCGCGACAGCAAGCGAGGCGAGGCTGGGGGCGGCAGATTGCCAAGCAGAGACCAGACCAGCCAGCGGTGCCGCCATCGCCAGCTCGAAGAAGCTGGCAAGCTCCTCCTTGCCAGTCAACCTGTCACGGATGCCCTGCAGACCGGGGGCCGGACGATAGCCGCGAAAAACGTCGATCTCGAGCGCCCTCACCTGCGCGCGGAAAGTGACAGGTGCCAGGCCACCGGATGCCAGCGGATGTTTCAGAAACGCCAGCGTCGGTACCGGCGCAAAATCCTCCGCCAGCATCGTCACAAGGCTTTGAAGATAGCCGCCGACCGGACACTGCGTCAGTGGCCGTCCGGCGGAATCATCCACATCGATCCGCCAGCGCCGCAACGCCGCGATCACCGCCTCGGCAAGCTGTCTGTCCGGCGTGACCAGTGCCGCGGTGCGGTGCGGCTGTTCAAGCACCTCGCGCATCGCCAGTGCTACGAGTGCCGCTTCCTCGGCACGGCTACCACAATCGACCATCGCCAGGCCCTCAAGGGCATCACGGCCAAGTTCCGGATGCGTGCTGCCAAGCTGCCGCCAGTCGGCGGTCAGTGCCGCCGGCTTGAACACCTCACGCATCAAGGCACGCCGACGCGCGCTCACCGGCTGCTCTCCCAAAAGCGCGGGCCAGTCACGAACCGCCTGCGGCGCCACCCCCAGACTGTCCAGAAGCACCGACAGCTGATGTTGCGGGTGACCACTTTCACCATGGACAAGATCCCAGTGATCAGCCGCCCCACGGTCAAGACCGGGAAGCACCACATGACCGTTCGGAAGGTCGGCAACACAGGCGATCAGCTCGCGCGTCGCGGCGAAGGTGCCTGTCGATCCGGCGACGATTGTTAACGCCTGCGGCTGCCGTTCCCGCCAGACAGCGCAGCGAAGCCGCACCAGCCTGTTGCGCCGGTCGGCGGCGTCGATCACTCCCTGCTCCCTGAGGATTGCCGGCCAGCGGTCAATCAGGATGGCCAGCAGTTTCAGGATATCCTGCCAGTGCCGCGAGAACCGGTCGGGAAGGAGATCACGCAGCATCTCGGGCGTGGCGTCGGCATTGCAGAGCGAATCAAGAAGCCGCGCCAGCGAGTCGGCAAGCCGCATCGCCTGCGGCGGTGTCGGCGCCACATCGCCAAGACGAAACCCCTCTAGAAGGCGTGCCAGCCACAACTGTCGGCGAAGTGGGTCCATCGCCGCTGGAAGAGATGGCGCATCAGCCCCGTAATCCAGCATGTCGGGAGATTCTTCCTCGACATCGCCAATCGGATCGATCCGCGGCAGCAGCGCCGCGCCATCGCCAAGAACCTCAAGAAAAGCGGCGCGAAGAGATTGCGCCGCACGACGTGATGGTACGAGTATGGTGGCGCGGGCCAGACCATCGGGCCCGTCGGCAAGACGCTGGATGCCGGCGGCAAGCGATATAGCGAACGGCACCCCGGCGGGAATGGTGTAGAGCCGGTCATTTCGGGAGGGCAGCGGCGTCATGCCGGCAGTATAGAAGCAAGCACCCGCGAAGACGAGGCCGCACGCTACAATTTCATGTGAGCGACGTTCATGGCGACGATATTCAGTCGAAAGATGGTGGCCGCGTCAGCTGGTGAAAAGATTGCCGACATGATCCAGAACAGGCTGCCAGCGCGCACCACCCTCAAGAATGGCGATGCGCATGTCAGGCGCTGCCCTGTCAGCTGCCATCAGCGTGATGCGAAGCGCGCCGCGCGGCAACAAGGGCCCCAGCCGTTCTGGCCATTCGATCAACGAAACGGCATCGACAAAGGCATCCTCGATGCCGAGGTCTAGAGCTTCCTCCGCCGATTCCAGCCGGTAGAGGTCGAAATGCATCAGGCATGGTCCATCCGCGGGTTCATAGGTCTGGACCAGAGTAAAGGTCGGGCTTGGGACATCAGCCTCGTCAGGACAGAGCGCCAGGACCAGGCCACGCGCAAGGACCGACTTGCCGGCACCAAGCTGCCCGCTGAGCGCGATCACATCACCGGCACGAACCATGTCAGCCAGCAAAAAACCCAGCCGCGTGGTCGCGGCCGGGTCGCAAAGGGTGATCTCAAGACGGGTCATCCGGCCTAGTAGCGATACTGATCGCCCTTGAACGGCCCCTGCTGCTCGACACCGATATAGGCCGCCTGTTCGGCGTTCAGCTGCGACAGGGTCGCCCCAACCTTGGCAAGGTGCAGGGCAGCGACCTTCTCGTCGAGATGGCGCGGCAGGGTATAGACCTTGTTATCGTAAGACCCGCCTTCGTTCCAAAGTTCCATCTGCGCCAGCACCTGGTTGGTGAAAGAGGCCGACATCACGAAGGACGGGTGACCAGTCGCACAGCCAAGATTCACCAGCCGGCCCTTGGCCAGCATGATGATGCGCTTGCCGTCCGGGAACTCGACCTCATCGACCTGTGGCTTGATCTCCGACCAGTTCATATTCTGCAGCGAGGACACCTGGATCTCGTTGTCGAAGTGACCGATGTTGCACACGATGGCGCGGTCTTTCATATCGCGCATATGGTCCATGGTGATGACGTCCTTGTTGCCGGTGGCGGTGACAAAGATGTCGGCCTTTGGCGCGGCCTGCTCCATGGTGACGACTTCATAGCCTTCCATCGCCGCCTGCAGGGCGCAGATCGGATCAACCTCGGTGACCATGACACGCGCGCCGCCCTGGCGAAGCGAGGCAGCCGATCCCTTGCCGACGTCGCCATAACCGGCAACGACAGCCACCTTGCCGGCCAGCATCACATCGGTGGCACGGCGGATGCCATCAACAAGCGATTCGCGGCAGCCATACAGGTTGTCAAACTTCGACTTGGTAACGCTGTCATTCACATTGATCGCCGGGAAGGGCAGACCGCCAGCCTCGGCCAGCTGGTACAGGCGCAGGACACCGGTGGTGGTTTCCTCGGACACGCCTTTGATGGCATCACGCTGCTTGGTGAACCATCCCGGGCTGCTGGCCAGGCGGGTATGGATCTGCGCCTTCAGGAATTCCTCTTCCTCGCTCGACGGGTTGGAGAGGACATCTTCGCCCGCCTCGGCACGTGCGCCGAGAAGGATATACATGGTGGCATCACCACCATCATCGAGGATCATGTTCGCGGCACCGCCATCAGACCAGTCAAAGATGCGATCCACATATTCCCAGTATTCGGCGAGTGTCTCGCCCTTCTTGGCGAACACCGGCACACCGGTCGCCGCAATCGCCGCGGCGGCCTGGTCCTGCGTCGAGAAGATGTTGCAGGATGCCCAGCGAACATCAGCCCCAAGCGCAGTCAGTGTTTCGATCAACACAGCTGTCTGGACCGTCATATGAAGGCAACCGGCGACCCGCGCGCCAGCCAGCGGCTTTGCGGCACCGAATTCATCACGAAGCGCCATCAGACCTGGCATTTCGGTTTCGGCGATGGAAAGCTCCTTGCGGCCCCATTCGGCCAGGGACGCATCAGCAATGATGAAATCTGTCGACATTTTCGAACTCGTTTTGACGGGAAATGTCGGCGTGACTTAGCAGATAACGCAGCACAAGGAAACCCGCTTGCGTCATCATGCTTCGCAAGGATTTTGTGATCAGGACTCAATCTCTATTTCACGATGCGCCACCTTGACACTGTAGCCTTGCTCACGGAGCCAATGGCCAACGGTTTCGGTAGCCCAGACAGACCGATGCTTGCCACCGGTGCAGCCAAAGGCGACAGTCACGATCGGTCGTCCTTCAAGGGACATGCGCGGCAGCATCTGCACAAGCATGCCCTTCACCGAGTCAATAACACCGAGCGCCACCTCATCCTTTTCGAGATAGGCGATCACGCGCGGATCGCGGCCATCATGCTGGCGAAGATCGGCCACCCAATGGGGATTGCTGGCAAAGCGCATATCGATGACAAGATCACTATGATCCGGCAACCGGCGCCTGTAGGAAAAGCTCAGCAGCCGCACCTGAACCTGGAATTCCTCATCCATGCCAAGCTTTGACAACAGCACCCGACGCAGGTCGGAAGGTTTCGCGCCGCTCGTATCGATCTGGATATCAGCCATCGGCATGACCTGGTCCATACGCTCCAGATCAGCAGAAATCGCCTCTTCGAGTGATCCGATGTGCTGCAACGGATGTTGTCGTCTCGTCGCGTTGAAGCGGCGCCAAAGGTCATCACGCGATGCAGACACAAAAACGCCAGTGAACTGCGCGCCGAATTTGCGCCGCAGGTTGCGCACCAGTGTTTCAACCGCTTCTGGCGAGAACCCTGTCGTGCGGACATCCAGCCCGATGGCAAGGCTTCGCCCGCCGGTCTCAACTTCCAGCGCAACCAGCGTGTCAATCATGGCAAGCGGCAAATTGTCGACAACCATCACCCCGACATCCTCAAGGATATTGAGGGCGGTCGAGAGTCCGGCACCAGAGGCGCCGGTTACCAGGATCAAGCGTGGCGATGTGGTTGTCATGGTCGCAATATAACAGTCTCGCGGACCGTGGTCCAAATGCATTGATGCGGACCGGATTGGCAGGCCAGACAGATCAAGGTCAGACAGATTCAGGCCAGACAGATCAAGGCCAGACAGATCATTCTGCGGCAAATGGGAGGGTCAGCGTAAAACAGGCGCCGTCATCATTCGCGGCGGTCAGGTCACCCCCATACCCCCGGGCAATCTGTTTCGCGATCGACAGGCCAAGGCCGGAATGCTCGCCAAACGCCTCGGTGGCAGGGCGTTCGGAATAGAACCTGTTGAAGACATCCTCGAGCCGTCCTGGCGGAATCCCCGGGCCGTGGTCGCGGACCGCAAGGCTGGCCTGACCCTGATCATCAATCGTCAGGCGGAAAGTGATGGCGCTACCGGCAGGCGCAAAAGACACCGCATTGGCAAGCAGGTTGTCGAGGATCTGAACAATTCTGCCATCCTGGGCGCTGACCATCACCGGCACGTCAGACAACTCTGCGACAAGCTGGTGACTGGCGGCGGTGTCGGCCCGTGCCTCGACGAAACTGCTGACAAGGTCACGAAGATCGAATGTCGCTGCTGTTTCTACCGCCATTTCATTATCGAGGCGGCTGGCCCGCGAGATATCGGTTATCAGCCTGTCGAGCCGTGCCACGTCGTTGAGAATGACATTCATCAGCTTCTGCTGCTGCTTCGGATCGGAAATCCGGCTGATGGTCTCGGCCGCGCTTCGCAGCGACGACAGGGGGTTCTTCAGTTCATGCGCGACATCGGCTGCGAAACCCGCGGTGGCGGCCATTCGCCTCTGCAACTCGTCGGTCATCTCGATCAGGGATTCCGACAACCTGCCGATCTCGTCACGGCGGCGCGGAAGACGCCGCATGCGCGCCGACAGATCGCGGCTACGGCGAAGATTGTCAGCTTCCGCTGCCAGATAGGTGATCGGCGTCGTGATCGATCGTGCCAGCCACACGCTGAGCGCGATGGTGACGAGCGTGACAATGCCAAACAGCTTGATGAAGACAACATTGACATCGGCGATCTCGGCTTCGATCTTGCCGCCGCTTATGCTGACCATCAACGCCCCGCGTACAAGCCGCAGATCCTGAATCGGCACCGCAACCGACAGCACCAGCCTGCCCCGCATATCCTGCCTGAGCTGGCGTGCCGGCTCTCCGGCAAGTGCCATCACCACCTCGTCATAATCGGTGGCGCTCTGCTGGCGCGGCTCGCGATAGACGGGAAGTGTGCGGTCGGTGCCGATCATGCCGGCAGCGCTTCGCATCATGATCTGGAAGTAGTCCGACGTCCGCTTCCATCTACTATCCGGGGGGCGGCGTTGCAACCGCACCGACCCGCCAGACCCGGATCGCGCGGTATCGGCAACAAGTCTGCCATCATGGCGAAAGACACGGGCGCGCAGTTCGGTGCCATAACCGACAAGGGGCAGAAGATGGTTCATGGTCTCCGGTGATAGCCGACGCCTGGCAAGGCCACCGTCGATTTCTGACTGCGCCAGGGCCAGCGAGCGCGCGAGAGTGAATCCCTGACGCTCCAATGCGGTGAACTCGGACTGGATGAGTGTTGTGCGGTACTGATCGATCGAGAACAATCCGACAAAGAACAGCACCAGCGGAAACATCATGATCGCCATGATCCGCGTGCTCAGCCTGCTCATCCGGAAGCGAAGCCTGACCAGGGGTCTTCCAATGGCGGCGCGGCCAAGAAGTCGACGAATTCTTGATTTGATCTTCGCGATCACGCTGGCACCATCACTGTGTTATGGCCATGTATTCCGGCTGACGGGGTCGCGCCGCAACCCACCATCAGGATGCCCGGTATTTGTAACCGATGCCATACAGCGTTTCGATATTGTCGAATTCCTTGTCCTGAGCGCGGATCTTGCGACGAAGCCGCTTGATGTGACTGTCGATGGTGCGGTCATCGAGGAACACGGATTCGCCATAGGCGGCATCCATCAGCTGATCGCGGTTCTTGACCATGCCAGGGCGCGAGGCGAGCGCCTGCAGGATCAGGAATTCGGTAACGGTCAGCTTCACTTCCACACCCTTCCAGCTGCACAGATGGCGGTCAGGGTCCATCAGCAGCTCGCCCTGGCGGACGACATTGGGGCTGGTGGGGTCGACACCTTCCTGACCGGCACGCCGCAGAACGGCGCGGATGCGGGCCAGCAGAAGACGCTGCGAGAAGGGTTTGGTGATATAGTCATCAGCACCCATGCCAAGACCGAGCGCCTCGTCAAGCTCATCATCCTTGCTCGTCAGAAAGATCACCGGAAGACTGGAGTCAGCACGGATTTTCTGAAGAAGTTCCATGCCGTCCATGCGCGGCATCTTGATGTCGAGGACAGCCAGTTCCGCCGGGCGGCGGGCAAGGCCACGAAGCGCCGTTTCACCATCGTGATAGCAATCCACCTCGAAACCTTCGCTTTCCAGTGTCAATGACACCGACGTCAGAATGTTCTGGTCGTCATCAACAAGCGCAATCCGCGTTCCCATATCGTCATCTCCTTCGTCCGCGTCCGGCAAAGGCCTGATGCACTTCACCCACCGTCCTGCCCGGATTAACCATGAAAAAGGGCCAACATGTGACAGCATTGTGCCGCAAACCGGTCAGGCAGGCACCATGACCGTCACGACCGAAAATCCTGCAATCAGTGCGCGTCGGCCCAGCTGTCGGCGATTCCAGCCTCGGCGACCAGCGGCACGGCCAGGTCCAGCACCGGATCAGCGGCGGCCTCCATCACCGAGCGGATCACCGCAACGGCGGATTCGGCAACAGCGTCATCAGCCTCGAAGATCAGCTCGTCATGCACCTGCAGCAGCATGCGCGCCTCGATGCCAGCGTCGCGAAGCGCGCCAGGAAGCCGGACCATCGCCCGTTTGATGATATCGGCGGCGCTTCCCTGGATCGGGGCATTGATCGCCTGGCGTTCGGCAAAGCCGCGCTGCGCCGGATTGCTGGCAGTGATCCCGCCGATATGGATGCGCCGCCCGAACAACGTCTCGACATGACCTGTCTCGCGCGCCTCCAGCTTGATCCGGTCCATGTATCCGCGGATCCCCGGGAAATTCTCGAAATAGGCGTTGATGTAGTCACGCGCTTCGCCCTGCCCGATCCCCAGCTGGCGGGCCAGGCCAAATCCCGAGATGCCGTAGATGATGCCGAAATTGATCGCCTTGGCACGGCGGCGGGTCTCGCCATCCATGTTGTCAAGCGGGATGCCGAAGACCTCGGACGCGGTACGGGCGTGAATATCGACGCCGGCGCGGAATGCCTCGATCATCGATTGCTCGCCGGCGACATGCGCGACCAGCCGCAGCTCGATCTGTGAATAGTCGGCCGAGATCAGCTTCTTGCCGGGCGCAGCGACAAAGGCTGTACGGATCTGCCGGCCTTCTGCCGTGCGGATA
The DNA here is from genome assembly GCA_038139365.1 of Alphaproteobacteria bacterium. Taxonomy (GTDB): domain Bacteria; phylum Pseudomonadota; class Alphaproteobacteria; order Puniceispirillales; family Puniceispirillaceae; genus UBA8309. The sequence goes on along the minus strand of JAYOST010000026.1, from coordinate 3,793 downwards.
GGAATGTTCTGCACATTCGGATCGGAAGAGGACAGCCTGCCAGTTGAAGCACCAACCATGGAAAAGCTGGTGTGGACTCGGCCGGTCTCGGCAAGGATGCTGTCCACCAGCGCGTCAGCATAGGTCGATTTCAGCTTCGCCAGCTGCCGCCAGTCCAGGACACGGGCGGCGACCTCCACCCCTTCGGCTGCCAGCGTTTCCAGCACATCGGCGGAGGTTGACCAGGCACCCGTCTTCGCCCGCTTGCCGCCGCTCAGCCCCATTCTGTCGAACAGGATTTCACCAAGCTGTTTTGGCGAAGCGATGTTGAACTCCTCGCCGGCAAGGGCGTGAATCTCGGTCTGTAGGGCATCCATGCGGGTGGCGAAATCATTCGACATCCGCGCCAGGATGGACGGGTCTACAGTGATGCCGGCATTTTCCATATCCGCCAGCACCGGGATCAGCGGGCGTTCCAGCCTTTCATAGACCGAGGTCAGGCCTTCTCTCGCCAGCCGCGGGCGCAGCATCTGCCACAGCCGCAATGTGATATCCGCATCCTCGGCAGCGTAATCCAGAGCCGCCTCCGGGGCGAGCGACCCAAAGGGCACCTGTTTTACCCCCTTGCCGCAGACATCCTCATATTTGATCGTGCTGTGATCCAGCCAGTGCCCGGCCAGGAAATCCATCGAATGCCCACCGACACGACCAGCATCCAGAACATAGGACAGACACATGGTGTCATCGACCGGGGCAAGGCGGATGCCACCATTATGCGGACGCATCAGCACATGGCTGTCATATTTCAGATTGTGCCCGATCTTCAGCACTGCCGGGTCCTCGAACAGTGGCTTCAGCACCGCTATCGCGGCTTCGAAAGGGATCTGCGTCGGCATCACGATTTCGCCGTCAAGCGCCAGTCCACCCTGGCCATCAGCCGTCTCCGGCACACCGCCATGACGAAGCGGCACATAGCAGGCCCGCCCAGGGGCCAGTGCCATCGACACCCCTACCATCTCGGCAGCGGCGGCGTTCAGCGAGCTTGTCTCGGTATCCACCGCGAGATAGCCCAGCTTGCGCGCCTCCGCAGTCCAGGCCTCGAGTGCGGCGATCTCGGTGATCAGCTGGTAGTCTGTCTCGCCCACCGGCACCGGCGCGGCGGCGGCGGTCGGTGCGGCGGCGGCGGGCTGCGGGCTTCCCCCCATCGAGCGGATGGCAGGTTCCGCCTTGCCGGACCCGGCTTTACCAGACCCGGCATCCGCCGGCGCACCAATCCGGGTCAGCAACCTCTTGAAATCCTGAGCCTGCAGGAAATCGGTCAGCAGGTCCATGTCGCGCTCGGTGCGCTTCAGATCGGCCAGCGGCAGCGGGGTTGGTGCGTCGTCACGAAGCCGCACCAGATCACGCGAGATGCGCGCCTGTTCGGCGAAATTGATCAGGTTCTCGCGCCGCTTCGGTTGCTTGATCTCACCGGCACGAGCCAGCAATGTGTCGAGATCACCATAGCTGTTGATCAGCTCTGCCGCGGTTTTGACGCCGATCCCGGGAACACCCGGGACATTGTCGGTGGAATCGCCGGCAAGAGCCTGCACATCGACCACCTTGTCAGGGGTGACGCCAAAACGTTCCTCGACTTCCGGTGCCGCGATGCGGCGCTGCTTCATCGGGTCGAGCATGGTGATGCCACCGCGCACCAGCTGCATCAGATCCTTGTCGGAGGAAACGATGACGGTCTCCAGCCCGGCCGCCTCGCCAAGCGCGGCGTAGGTTGCGATCAGGTCGTCCGCCTCGAACCCCGGCACCTCCAGCTGTGGCAGGCTGAGCGCCGTTGTCGCCTGGCGCACCAGGTCAAACTGCGGGACAAGCTCCTCCGGCGGGTCGGTGCGGTTCGCCTTGTAATCGGCATAGATATCGTTGCGAAAGGTCTTTCGCGATGAATCAAACACCACGGCGACATGCGCCGGCGCCAGATCATCGACAAGCTTCATCACCATGCCGGTGAAGCCATAAACAGCGTTCACCGGCGTGCCATCGCCGCGGGTCATCGGCGGCAGCGCATGAAAGGCCCTGAAGATATAGCCTGACCCGTCGATCAGGACGAGCTGTTCGGCCCCGCTCATCGATTGTCATCCTGAAGGGTGGATTTGAAAATTTTCGTGGCGCGCCTAGTCATCATCCGCGCCGGTCGCTTTTACATAATGGCGCGAACAATAGGGGCAGGTGATTTCGCCGTCGGTGCCAAGCGTCAGCCACACGCGTGGATGACCCAGCGGCCCGCCACCGCCATCACAGGCGACGCGCGGTCCGGTGACGGTGATGGACCCGCCATCACCTGGTGTCTCTGTCACTGCTGACCCGGTCATGTTCACTGCTCCCTGTTCCCTGCTTACCGCTTGCTGCTTACCGCTTACCGATTGCTTCTTATTGTTCCCTTTCCACTGCCAATGAGCCGCATTCATGCCTCGAATGCAGTCTTTATGGCAGGGCGCGTCGGAAAGCCAATCCGATGTGCGAAATCTATCGCCTCGCCGACCCGGATGCAATTGCCAAGCTCACCGGGACGGTGCCCAATTCACGGGTTTTCCTGCCGCCCATATGTGCCTATATACACGGTATGAACGCCACCACCTTATCCCAAGCTTCAAAACCGCCCTTCATCAAGACACCGGAACACGGGCTTGCCATCCGTGCCCGCGGCGTGAGCAAGATCTATTCAGGGCCGCGCGGCCGGGCGCCAAAGACGGCGCTGAGCGACGTTGATCTCGACATTCCCGCAGGTACGGTCTTCGGGCTGCTCGGGCCGAATGGTGCCGGCAAATCCAGCTTTATCAACATCATGGCAGGAACGGTGATCAAATCCGCCGGCACGGTCGAGGTCTGGGGCACCGACATCGACAGGAACGCACGCCAGGCGCGGGCCAATATCGGCATTGTTCCGCAGGAATTGAACATCGACGCCTATTTCACCCCGCGTGAGACGCTGGAGATGCAGGCCGGGCTGTTCGGGGTGCCACCATCGGAGCGCCGCACCGACGCCATTCTCGACATGGTTGGGCTGACCGACCAGGCGCACAGCTATGCCCGCCGCCTGTCCGGCGGGATGCGCCGGCGCCTTCTTGTCGCCAAGGCGATGGTGCACACCCCGCCGATCCTTGTTCTTGACGAGCCGACGGCGGGTGTCGACGTCGCGCTTCGCCAGCGGCTATGGGACAACATCCGGGCGCTGAACGACAGCGGCGTGACCATTGTCCTGACAACGCATTATCTGGAAGAGGCCGAAGCGCTTTGTGACAACATCGCCATCCTCAATCACGGCAAACTGATCACCAACCAGCCGAAAGCGGTGATGATGGCAGGCGCCCGCGCCAAGGAAGTGCGCCTCACGCTGGCTGGCGGCGCGCCGATGACTGTGCCGGACTCGTTGACCGACATTGGCGCGAAATCGATCGAGGGTGGTATCGCCGTGCGCTATGATCCGGCGACCAGCAGCATCGGTGCGATCATCGGCGCAGTCAGCGCTGCCGGGTTGGAAATCACCGACGTCACCACAGATGAACCCGACCTCGAGGAAGTTTTTCTCGAAATTACTGGCGGCGCGGCGTGAGGCAGCGCAATGTGAAGCAGCGCAGTGTGAAGCGGCGCAGTGTGAAACAACAGCGGCTTTCAGCAACCCAGACCCAAGGGTTGTTGACCCAAACATCTTGGCATCATGCCGCGAGAGGCGTATAACCCGACGCATATGGCGGCAAGGGCCGCCTACCGCACCCGTAGCTCAGCTGGATAGAGCGCTGCCCTCCGAAGGCAGAGGTCAGAG
>JAYOST010000025.1:6939-19030 GCA_038139365.1 Alphaproteobacteria bacterium | reverse complement strand
GGTGCTGCGCCTTCATTCAACATCGCCAGGCTGGTGCCAACCTCGACATTGGCGCCTTCGGGGGCCAGGATTTCGCCAAGCGTTCCGGCGGCCGGCGCCGGCACTTCGAGGGTCACCTTGTCGGTTTCAAGCTCGACGACAGGCTCGTCGGCGGCCACCACATCTCCGGTTGTCTTGATCCAGCGGGCCACGGTTGCATCAGCCACGGATTCGCCAAGGGTGGGGACTTTGATTTCGATCGCCATGGCGGTCTGCTCTCCTAGGGTCTGGGGCGCGTCGCGCCCGTCCAGCTCAAATGGATGAAAGACGGATCCTGCTGCCGTCCCTGTTATTTGTCTCCGGTGTCGAAACCAAGTGCCGCGGCGACCAGCGCCGCCTGCTCGCGGTTGTGACGGGCCAGCGTGCCGGTTGCCGGCGAGGCCGCGGCATCACGCCCGGCATAGACAAGTCTGGTCTGCGCAGTGCCGGCCTCGGCCATCGCCTCTTCGATGAATTCGCGGACAAAGCTCCAGCCACCCATGTTGCGCGGCTCTTCCTGACACCAGACCAGGTCGGCCTTCGGTGTGGCTTCCAGCACCTCGATCAGCGCCTTTGTCGGGAAAGGATAAAGCTGTTCGATCCGGATGATCTCGATGTCCCACCGCTCGGCCTCGTCACGCGCTGCGGCAAGATCGTAATAGACCTTGCCACTGCACATCACCAACCGCTTCGCCTTGCCCGACTTCACCTTTGTGTCACGCTCATCGAGGACGCGGTGGAAGGTGGTGCCGGGGCCCATATCTTCCAGCTTGGAGACACAGGCCTTGTGACGAAGCAGCGATTTCGGCGTCATGATCACCAGCGGCTTGCGGAAATCACGGCGAAGCTGGCGACGCAGCACATGGAAATAGTTCGCCGGGGTCGTGCAGTTGACCACCTGCATATTGTCCTCGGCGCAAAGCTGCAGATAGCGCTCAAGCCGGGCCGAGGAATGCTCCGGGCCCTGGCCCTCATAGCCATGCGGCAGAAGCAGCACCAGCGCGTTCATACGAAGCCATTTCGATTCGCCGGATGAGATGAACTGGTCGATCACCACCTGCGCGCCATTGGCGAAATCACCGAACTGCGCCTCCCACATGACAAGTGCATTTGGTTCGGCCTGCGAGAAGCCATATTCGAAGCCCATGACAGACGCCTCGGACAGGGGTGAGTCAATCACCTCGAACATCGCCTGGTCATCGGACAGATGGGCCAGCGGGGCGTAACGCTCCTCGGTTGCCTGGTCGACAAGGACAGCGTGACGCTGGCTGAAGGTGCCGCGGCATGAATCCTGACCGGACAGACGCACCATGTCGCCTTCCAGAAGCAGCGAGCCAAAGGCCAGATGCTCGGCGGTCGCCCAGTCCAGCCCTTCACCCTCGGCAATCCGCTTGGCGCGGGTCTCGACAATCCGCGTCAGCTTCGCGTTCAACGTCATATGCTCGGGAACGGTGGTCATCGATTCGCCAATACGGCGCAGCGTGTCCAGCTCGACCGCGGTGTCGCCGCGGCGCTCCACCCCATGCGCGGCGCGCATGCCCGACCAGCTCCCTTCCAGCCAGTCGGCCTTGTTCGGACGGTAATTCGTGCCAGCCTCGAATTCGGCGTCAAGATAGGCGATGCGGTCATCGACCACCTTCTGCGCCTGCTCCGGGGTCATGATTCCCTCGGCGATCAGCTTTTCGGCATAGATGGTGCGGGTAGTCGGATGCTTGCCGATGGTCTTGTACATCAGCGGCTGCGTGAACATCGGCTCATCGCCTTCATTATGGCCGAACCTGCGATAACAGAAAACATCGAGCACCACGTCAGTACCAAAGGCCTGGCGGAACTCGATGGCGATCCGCGCGGCATGAACCACGGCTTCCGGATCATCGCCATTCACATGGAAGATCGGCGCCATCACCATCTTCGCCACATCCGTCGGATAGGGCGAGGACCGCGAATAATGCGGGCTGGTGGTGAAACCGATCTGGTTGTTCACAATGATGTGGATGGTGCCACCGGTGCGGTAGCCACGAAGCGCCGAGAAAGCGAATGTCTCTGCCACCACGCCCTGTCCGGCGAAGGCCGCATCGCCATGAAGCAGAATGCCGACGACTTCGGTGCGCTCGGCATCGCCGCGCTGTTCCTGCTTGGCGCGAACCCGGCCGACAACGACCGGATCGACGATTTCAAGATGCGACGGATTTGGCGCGAGACTCAGATGTACATTCTTGCCATCGAACTCACGGTCCGACGAGGCACCCATATGGTATTTCACGTCACCCGAGCCACCGGCATTTTCCGGGTTCGCCGGATTGCCAAGAAATTCCGAGATGATCGCGCGGAACGGCTTGCCGAAGACGTTGTGAAGGATGTTCAGGCGGCCACGATGCGCCATGCCGACGACGATCTCGCCAAGGCCAAGCTGCGAGCCGCGTTTCAGGATCTGCTCGATGGCCGGGATCATCGCCTCGCCGCCATCGACACCGAAACGCTTCGTGCCGGTGTATTTCTTGTGAAGGTATTTTTCGAATTCCTCGGCATCGACAAGGCGCTCATAGATCGCCTTTTTGCCGCGCTTGGTGAAATCAGTGCGGTTGCCGATGGCTTCGATGCGCTCCTGGATCCAGGCCTTCTGCGCCGGATCCTGGATGTGCATGAATTCAACGCCGATGGTGCTGCAATAGGTCTTGCGAAGCGTCTCGACAATTTCACGAAGCGTTGCCGTCTCCAGACCCAGAACATAATTGATGAAGATCGGGCGGTCCCAGTCGGCGTCGGTGAAGCCGTAGGTGACCGGGTCGAGCTCGGGATGAAGCGGCTTGATTTCAAGGGAAAGCGGATCAAGATCGGCGAGAAGATGGCCGCGGATGCGATAGGCCCGGATCAGCATCACCGCGCGAAGCGAGTCGAGCGTCGCGGCGCGCATGTCATCGGCATTCATATGTCGCCCAGCGGCATGGCCGGCGGCGACCGCGTTCACCGAATCCGCCGGATCGACGGCACCGACGATGCGGCTGCCATTGCGCGCCCAGCTTGGGCCTTGGTCGATCTCGGCACTGCTGTCACCAAGCGCATTCAGCCGTTCGAAATAATCCGCCCAGCGCCGGTCGACGGCGGACGGATCGCGCCGCCATGCGGCGTTCATTTCGGCAATGAAGGTGGCGTTTGCCGCCGAAAGGAAAGTCAGGTCGAGATCGTCAGACTGGCCGGCCTGTTCCGGTCGCTGCCCCGCGTCATCCATCTGTGTAGCACCCGTTCATTTTCATCCCCAACCAGTCTAGGCACTGCCGGCCGAAACTTTCAAGCCATCAGCGCCCTTCTGATGTATCACACCCGATCCATCACGTCCGATCTGGCCTATCGCGCGCGCGCCATGGCGCGGGTAACTGCGTTGCCGATATCGGCTGGCGATTCCGCCATTTCAAACCCGGCAGCCTGCATCGCCCCGATCTTGTCGGAGGCGGCACCGCTGCCGCCGCTGACAATCGCACCGGCATGGCCCATGCGACGGCCCGGCGGCGCCGTCTGGCCGGCGATGAATCCGGCAATCGGCTTCTGGTTCGGCTGTGCCGCATAGTAGGCTGCCGCCTCTTCCTCGGCCGACCCGCCGATCTCGCCGATCATCACAATCGCCTCGGTCTGGTCGTCATCAAGGAACATCTCGAGGCAATCGATGAAGTTGGTGCCATTGACCGGATCGCCGCCGATGCCGATGCAGGTCGACTGGCCGAGGCCGACAGCCGAGGTCTGCGCCACGGCTTCATAGGTCAGCGTGCCGGAGCGCGAGACGATGCCGATGCTGCCGGGCGTGTGGATATGGCCCGGCATGATGCCGATCTTGCATTCGCCAGGGGTAATGATCCCCGGGCAGTTTGGCCCGATCAGCCGGCTGTTGCTGGCATCAAGCGCGCGTTTCACCTTGACCATGTCGAGCACCGGAATGCCTTCGGTGATGCAGATGATCAGCGGCATGCCGGCATCAATCGCCTCGAGGATCGAATCCGCGGCGAAGGGCGGCGGCACGTAGATCACCGACGCGTTCGCCTCGGTCTCGGCCATCGCCTCGACAACCGAATTGAACACCGGAAGGCCGAGATGCGTCTGGCCACCCTTGCCGGGGGTGACGCCGCCGACCATGGCCGTGCCGTAATCAATCGCCTGTTCGGAATGGAAGGTGCCCTGCGCACCGGTGAAGCCCTGGCAGATCACCCGGGTCTGGCTGTTCACAAGAACGGACATGGCATTTCCCCCTGTCAGGCTGTCGCGGCGACGATTTTCGTCGCGGCGTCTGCCAGATTGTCTGCCGGAATGATATCAAGGCCGCTTTCGGCCATGATCTTCTTGCCTTCTTCGACATTGGTACCTTCGAGCCGGACCACCAGCGGCTTGTCCAGCCCCAGGGTCCGCGCCGCGCTGACCACGCCTTCGGCGATGATGTCACAGCGCATGATACCGCCGAAGATATTGACAAGGATGCCCTTCACATTGGCATCGGACAGGATGATCTTGAAGGCTTCGGTGACACGCTCGGCGGTGGCGCTGCCACCGACATCAAGGAAGTTCGCCGGCGATCCGCCACGAAGCTGGATGATGTCCATGGTTGCCATGGCCAGGCCAGCGCCATTCACCATGCAGCCGATATTGCCGTCGAGCTTGATGTAGTTCAGTTCGAATTCGCTGGCGCGCACCTCGGCCGGATCCTCCTCGGCAAGGTCACGCAACGCCATGACATCGGCATGCCGGTAGAGCGCGTTGCTGTCGAAGCTCATCTTGGCGTCGAGTGCGAGAAGGTCGCCGCTTCCGGTGACCACCAGCGGGTTGATCTCGACAAGACTGGCGTCAAGCTCGGTAAAGGCGCGGTACAGGCCGGACAGGAAAGACGGCAGCTGCTTCGCCGTCTCCTTTGACAGCCCCATCACGGCGGCGAGGCGGCGCACATGGTGCGGCTGCAATCCGGTGGCCGGGTCAATGCCAAGCGACAGGATCTTCTCGGGATGCGTCTCCGCCACTTCCTCGATATCCATGCCGCCCTCACTGGAGGCAATGAAAGTCACCCGGCTGTTGCCGCGGTCGACCAGAAGCGAAAGATACAGCTCATCGGCGATGTCGCAGCCTTCCTCGACATACAGACGTTGCACCTCACGGCCCTGCGGCCCGGTCTGGTGGGTGACGAGAGTCTTGCCAAGAAGCTCGGTGGCGATATCCCTGACCTCATCAACCGATTTCACCACCTTCACGCCACCGGCCTTGCCGCGGCCACCAGCGTGGATCTGCGCCTTCACCACATAGACAGGACCAGCAAGCGCGTTGGCTCCGGCAACGGCTTCCTCAACCGAAAAGGCCGGTTCACCGCGCGGCACCGGTACGCCAAAGCCTGACAGCAGCGCCTTGGCCTGATGTTCATGAATGTTCATGCAATCCCCCACATGACGGGCCGCGGCCCGTTTTTCATACTAGTCCAGTGATTCGACAACCTCGTTCAGCGCGCGCACCGCAGCGACCGAATGGTCAAACATCGTCTTTTCCTCGTCATCGAGGGTGATTTCCACAATGCGCTCCACCCCGCCGGCACCGATCACCACCGGCACCCCGACATAGAGACCATCAAGCCCGTAGGCGTTCTCCACATAGGCAGCACAGGGCAGCACCCGCTTCTTGTCATGAATAAACGCCTCGGCCATCTCGATGGCGGAAGAGGCCGGTGCGTAAAAGGCCGACCCGGTCTTCAGCAGCCCGACAATCTCGGCGCCGCCGTCACGTGTGCGCTGCACGATCCCGGCAATCTTTTCCTCGGTCGACCAGCCCATCTTGATGAGATCGGGAACCGGAATGCCGGCGACGGTCGAATAGCGGACAAGCGGCACCATGGTGTCGCCATGACCGCCAAGGACGAAAGCTGTCACATCCTCGACCGAGACCTTGAATTCCTCGGCAAGAAAATAGCGGAAGCGCGCGGAATCGAGAACGCCCGCCATGCCGACCACGCGTGCTGTCGGCAGGCCCGAAGCCTGTTGCAGCACACCAACCATGACGTCGAGCGGATTGGTGATGCAGATCACAAAGGCGTCCGGGCAGTTGTCGCGGATGCCGGCGCCAACCTGCTGCATCACCTTGGTGTTGATGCCGATCAGATCGTCGCGGCTCATCCCCGGCTTGCGGGCGACACCGGCGGTGACAATGACCACATCGCTGCCGGCCAGCGCGGCATAATCGTTGGCGCCAAGAAGCGTGGCATCAAACCCTTCGATCGGACTGGCCTGCGCGATATCCAGGGCCTTGCCCTGCGGGACGCCTTCGGCAATGTCGAAGAGGGTGACATCGCCAAGCTGCTTCAACCCGGCAAGGAGCGCCAGGGTGCCCCCGATATTGCCGGCGCCGACGAGAGAAATTTTGTTGCGGGCCATGGCTTCACTGTTCCTGATGTCTGTACGGGATGCGACAACGGCTTTGCCGGCAGGCACCGCCGCGAGACTTTGCGCTGGGTTTACCGGAATCCGGATGGTCAAACAAGAGGAATTGGTGTCGATTCTGCAACATGCCAGCCTAACCGGCGCGGCGTGTCATCTCGCCAAGACGCGAGCGCGTGCGTTCGAATTCGAAGGCGAACTGGTGGCCGTCATACAGCCCCTCGATACTGCATGCCGCCGAGGCGATCAGGAATCGCTGCCTGTCATAAAGCGCATCGACAAGCCACATGAAGCGCCGCGCCGCAGGTTCGTTTGCATCGCTCAGCACCGGCACTGCCTCCACCACCAGCCCGGCAAAGCGCCCGGCAATGGCAAGATAGTCACGTGCCGCCAGTGGTGCTTCGCACAGCGCCGCGAAATTTGTCTTCGCCACATCGCCGGCGACCCGGTCAAAAGCGATCTCGCGCCCGGCCACCCGCACCACATCACCCGTTACGCTCACCCCGCCGGCAAGGCGGGTGAAGGCGGCATCCAGGGCGACGGCGGCAGCGGCGTCATCCGGCGTGTACCAGGCCGGCAGCGTTGCCAGCATGCTGGCCCGCCAGTCGGCCCCGGCGGCGATTTCCATTACATCGCACTTCTCCTTCAACAGGGCGATAAATGGCAGGAACCGGTCACGGTGGAGGCCATTTTTATAGAGATCATCGGCATGCCTGTTCGAGGTCGCGACAACAATCACACCGCGCGCGAACATGGCGGTGAACAGCCGCGCAAGAATCATCGCGTCGGCGATGTCGCGGACCTCCATTTCATCAAAACACATCACCCGCCCGCGCGACGCCAGGCTGTCGGCGGCGGCGCTGATCGGATCGTCGTCACCCGCCTCGCGCGCGGCATGGATGGCATCCTGCGCCAGCACCATGAAATCGTGAAAATGCAGCCGGAAAGGCGGGGCCTGCGGCGTGATCGCGATCAGCGCGTCATGGAACATGTCCATCAGCATGGTTTTGCCGCGCCCGACCCCACCATGAATATAGAGGCCGCGCGACGGCTCAGCCCGGCGGCGGAACCAGATGCGCCCTCTGGCCTCGGCCAGCCTTGGCAGAAGATCATCCAGCGCCCGCGCCACGGCAAGCTGGCCCTCGTCAGGCTGCAGACGGCCAGACTCCATGCCGCCAGCGAGCGCGGCGCTGACGCTGCGATATGAAGCGGGTTCCTGGGAGGAAGGTTCAGACATCATCCGGTCCAGGGCGGTCGGCGCAGGCTGGCGGGACGGCCACCCTGTGTGGCCTAGCGGCTGGCAATCTCGCTCTTGATCCCGGCAATGGCCTGGCCCGGGTTCAGACCCTTGGGACAGGTCTTCGCGCAATTCATGATGGTATGGCAGCGATACAGCGCAAAACTGTCATCCAGCGCGTCAAGGCGCTCATCGGTCCTGTCATCGCGGCTGTCGGCAACCCAGCGATAGGCCTGAAGCAGCACCGCCGGCCCCAGATATTCATCGCTGTTCCACCAGTAACTCGGGCAGGCTGTCGAGCAGCTGAAGCACAGCACGCATTCCCACAGACCGTCGAGCTTCTCGCGCTGTTCCGGTGACTGCAGGCGCTCCTCACCCTCCGGAGCCGCCTTGTCGGTCTTCAGCCACGGCTCGATCGAGGCCAGCTGGCGGTAGGCGTTGCTAAGGTCTGGAACAAGGTCCTTGACCACTGGCATGTGCGGCAACGGGAAGATTTTCACCTCACCTTTCACATCACTGATGCTCTTCAGGCAGGCCAGCGTGTTGGTGCCGTCGATGTTCATTGAACAGGACCCACAGATCCCCTCGCGGCAGGAGCGGCGGAAGGTCAGGCTGCTGTCCTGCTCACTCTTGATCTTGATCAGCGCGTCAAGGACCATCGGGCCACAATCGTCGAGATCGACATCGAATTTGTCGAGCCGCGGATTGGCATCATCATCCGGCGACCAGCGGTAAATCTGGAAGGTGCGCACATTCGAGGCCCCCTCTGGCGCCTTGTGATGCGTTCCAGAGGTGATCTTCGAATTCGCGGGAAGGGTGAATTCAGCCATCGTCCTCGGTGCCTTTCGCTGGTATCTCGGGTCTAGTAGACGCGCGGGGCCGGCGGAATCGGCGCCACATCGTTGCTCAGCGTGTTCATCACCACACCACGATAATCCAGGCGCGACTTGTTGTTCTCGTCGAGCCACATCACGGTGTGCTTCATCCAGTTTTCGTCGTCGCGGTCTGGCCAGTCCTCATGCGCGTGGGCGCCGCGCGATTCCTCACGCTGGTCGGCCGAACGGATGGTCACCAGCGCCTGGCCCATCAGATTTTCAAGCTCCAGCGCCTCGACAAGATCAGTGTTCCAGATCAATGACCGGTCCTTCACCCCGATCTGCCCCATCTTCGCGGCGACGCTGTCCATATTGCTCACCCCTTTGGTCAGGCTCTGGCTCGACCGGAAGACGGCGGCATGGCGCTGCATCACCTGCTGCATTTCCAGGCGGATGCCGGCCGCGCCCTGATCGCCCTTGGCATGACGCATCCGGTCAAAGCGGTCGAGCGCCTTGTCGGTGGCTTCCTGCGGGGCGCTGCGCGCGGTACCGTTCGGGGTGCAGGTCTCGGTGGCGCGGTGCGCGGCGGCGCGGCCGAAGACAACGATGTCGAGAAGCGAGTTGGTGCCAAGCCGGTTGGCGCCATGCACCGACACACAGGCAGCCTCACCAATGGCCATCAGACCCGGCACCGTGGCATTTTCATCGCCCTTCGCCGAGATCACCTCGCCATGATAGTTGGTCGGGATACCGCCCATATTGTAATGCACGGTGGGCAGCACCGGAATCGGCTCACGGGTTACGTCGACGCCGCAGAAGATCTTCGCTGTCTCGGTGATCCCCGGAAGCCGCTGATGCAGCGTATCGGCATCAATATGCTCGAGATGAAGCATGATATGGTCCTTGTTCGGACCGACACCACGTCCCTCGTTGATTTCGAGGGTCATCGCACGGCTGACAACATCACGGCTTGCCAGATCCTTGGCTGTTGGCGCGAAACGCTCCATGAAGCGCTCACCCTCGGAATTGGTCAGATAGCCCCCCTCGCCACGCGCGCCCTCGGTGATCAGCACACCGGCGCCATAGACGCCAGTCGGGTGAAACTGCACGAATTCCATATCCTGAAGCGGCAGGCCGGCGCGAAGCACCATGGCGTTACCGTCACCGGTGCAGGTGTGCGCTGAGGTGCAGGAAAAATAGACACGGCCATAGCCGCCGGTGGCCAGCACCGTCTGCTGCCCCCAGAACCGGTGCAGCGTGCCGTCCTCCATGCAGAGCGCGATGATGCCGGCACATTCGCCGTCTTCGTTCATCAGCAGATCGAGGGCGAAAAATTCGATATGGAAATGCGCCTTGTATTTCAGGCACTGCTGATACAGCGTATGCAGAATCGCATGGCCTGTCCGGTCGGCGGCAGCACAGGCGCGGCGCGCCATCGACTTGCCGTAATCCAGCGTATGGCCGCCGAACGGACGCTGATAGATCTTGCCTTCCTCGGTGCGTGAGAAGGGAACGCCGTAATTCTCCAGCTCGATCACCGAGGGAATGGCGTTGCGGCACATATATTCAATCGCATCCTGGTCGCCGAGCCAGTCAGAGCCCTTGACGGTGTCATACATGTGATACTGCCAGTTGTCGCCTTCGCCCATATTGTTGAGCGCGGCGCCGATTCCGCCCTGCGCCGCCACGGTGTGCGAGCGGGTCGGAAACACCTTGGTGATGCAGGCGGTGTTCAGCCCCGAGGCCGCCATGCCAAGGGTGGCGCGCAAACCGGCACCGCCTGCCCCGACGACAACGACATCATAATAATGGTCTGTGATTTCATAAGCCGACATCTGTCCGCCCTTCCAAAAATTGAATAAAGCCCGAGACCGCGCCTAGAGCGCGACCCGTGCAACCGCCCACAAACTTGCCAAACCGACCGACGCCATGACGATGCGCATCATCACGATGACCACGTTCCGCCCACCGCCAATGGTGATGTAGTCCTCGATAACAACCTGCAGGCCAAGGCTGCCATGCCACAGTCCGACCACCATCAGCAGCGCCAGCGCGGCGGCATTGCCGGGATGGCCGACCAGCGCCATCGCCCCGGCATGGTCAAGCCCGCCAAGACTGGCCAGCAGCATGGTGAAGTAGATCATCAGCGCCAGCACCGCGACGGCGGTGTAGCGCTGCCATTTCCAGTGCGCCAGCCCCGAATGACGCCGCCGATGCTGAATGCCTGCCGGATATTCCGCCATCGTCTTCGCCCCTACATCTTCACGGCGGCCCACAGGCCCGCCGTCAGAACAAGTGTCAGGAACAGCACGAGATGACCGTTCCGGTATATCTCGGGAATGGTCAGGCCATAGCCGAGATCCCATCCCAGATGCCTCACGCCATTCAACGCATGGTAGATCAGCGCGACCGAATAGCCGAATAGGACAAATTGCCCCAAAGGATGCGCCAGCAGGCCGGCCAGGACCATATAGCTTTGCGATCCGAGGGCCAGTGTCAGAAGCCATGCAGCCAGCACCAGCGTACCGGTTGTCAGCACGATCCCCGAAGCCCGATGGGCAATTGACATCATGGAGGTGAGTTGCGGTCGGTAGACCTGCAAATGCGGCGACAGCGGCCGAGTCCTCGCCATGAGGCAGCATCCTTCTTTTAATCTTGGCACCTTTTGGTGGAATGTATGGTGGCAGGTGGATATTAGTCAATGTGAAAGCAGCCCTGTGGCAGTCTTGCCGACATCGCCAACAGGCAATCCAGCCTCCCCGACCCCCTCTTACGGAGACATTGCGCCGGTCATGAAACAGCTTCTTTCCATCCAGTCTGCGGTGGCCGCGGGCTTTGTCGGCAACGCTGTCGCCGGACCGGTTCTCACGGCACTTGGCCAGCATCCGCTTCTGGTCGACACCATCCTGCTGGCGGCCCACCCCGGATATGGCAAACGCGCCGGTGGCGCGGTTCCGGCGGCAATTCTCCGCGATGTTCTGGACGGGCTTGCGGAACTGACGGACACATCAAACATCGGCACGGTGATCAGCGGCTATCTGGGACGCGCCGACCAGATCGGCCCCATCGCCGGGTTCATCGATGGCTGGAAACGCCATGGCACCGGGCGCTACATCCTCGACCCGGTTCTGGGGGATGGCGGGCGGCTATATGTCGCGCCGGAGCTGGCCAGCGCAATGGTGGCAGAGCTGCTGCCCCGCGCCGACATCATCACGCCGAACCGCTATGAGCTGTCCTATCTGTCGGACAGCCCAGCGGCGGACGCGGCGGCCGCCATCGCCGCGGCGCATGCCCTGATCACCCGGTTCGATCTGCAAGCGGTGATCGCCACCGGTATTGTCGATGGCGCGAACGGCATTGGCGACCTTCTGGTCCAGAGCGAGGGCGGCACTGTCTGGCAGCCGGCACGGCAGGACGCACAGAATGTGGCCGGCGGCGGCGATCTTCTGACCGCGACCTTCGCCGGGCTGATGAATGCCGGCCATGATCCGGTATCCGCCTTCACCCGCGCCAGCATCCTTGCCCAGACGATCATCGTCGCCAGCCCGGACGGGCGCGACCTGGCGCTTCTTGACCATCTTCAGGATGTGGCTGCCCTCGCCGGCTGATCACTGACAGACAGGTGG
>JAYOST010000025.1:0-6839 GCA_038139365.1 Alphaproteobacteria bacterium | reverse complement strand
CGTCCGGAGATTCAACGTCCGGACAGGCCGCGCTCAGCCACAAGTTCGGCGATCTGCACGGAATTCAGCGCCGCGCCCTTGCGAAGATTGTCCGAGACACACCAGAACACCATACCGTTCTCGACGGTCGGGTCCTTGCGGATGCGGCTGATGAAGACAGCGTCCTCACCGGCGGCCTCATGCGGGGTGACATACCCCTCATTCGCACGGTGGTCGATCACCGTCACACCCGGTGACTCGCGAAGAAGCTCGCGCACAGCATTTTCGGTCATCGGCTTGGCGGTCTCGATGAAGACAGCCTCGCTATGGCCGATGAAGACCGGGATGCGTACGCAATGCGCGACCAGCTCGATCGCCGGGTCGAGGATCTTTTTCGTCTCGGCGGTCATCTTCCATTCTTCCTTGGTGAAGCCGTCATCAAGGAAGACATCGATATGCGGGATCGCGTTGAAAGCAATCTGCTTGGTGAAATGTTCAGGCTGCACCGGGTCGTTCACATAGATGCCGCGGGTCTGGTTGAACAGCTCGTCCATGCCGGCCTTGCCAGCGCCCGAGGTCGCCTGATAGGTCGAGACGACGACCCGGCGCACACCAAACGCGTCATGAAGGGGCTTCAGCGCCACCACAAGCTGTGCCGTCGAGCAGTTCGGGTTGGCGATGATGTTACGCCCGCCATTGGCGATCAGCGCGCTGTCCACCGTGTCGGCATTCACCTCCGGCACGATCAGCGGCACATCATCATCCATGCGGAAGGCCGAGGAATTGTCGATCACGATGCAGCCCGCCGCGCCAGCCTTCGGCGCAACCTCGGTGGCGGTGGTGCCGCCAGCCGAGAACAGCGCGATATCGGCATCGGCGAAATCGAACTTGTCGAGCGCCTGCACGGTCAGGATCTCATCCTCGCCATAGGACACCTCGCGCCCGGACGAGCGTGACGAGGCCAGCGCGAACACCTTGTCGGCGGGAAAGTTCCGCTCGGCAAGGGTCTGCAGCATTTCACGTCCCACGGCACCGGTGGCGCCGGCTACGGCCACTTTGTATCCCATCTCTGTCCTCGTTAGCTGCACCGCGCAATCCAGCGGCAGCGATCAGTTTCAGTCTATCATGATCCGGTAAAGGCGATGTTAACGCGCCAGATGATCCATCGCGTCGAGCACGGCGGCGGTCATCCCCTCGGTGCCGGTCTCGGTGCAGCCAGGGGTCATGATGTCGCCGGTGCGTGTCGTTTCCAGCGCCTTGTCGACAGCCGCCTCAAGAAGGTCGGCCTCGTCTCCCTGGTCAAAGCTGTAGCGAAGCAGCATCGCAAAGCTCATGAACTGTGCCAGCGGGTTGGCAATCCCCTTACCGGCGATGTCCGGGGCCGAGCCATGAACCGGCTCGTACATCGCCTTTGGAAGGCCGGTCTCCGGATCGGGTGCGCCTAGCGAGGCAGACGGCAGCATGCCGAGTGAGCCGGTCAGCATCGCCGCGCAGTCCGACAGCAGGTCGCCAAACAGATTGTCAGTGACAATCACATCAAACTGCTTCGGGTTGCGGACAAGCTGCATGGCGCAGTTGTCGGCATACATATGGCCAAGCTCGACCCCTTCGCCCTCGGCGGCATGAAGCGCTGTCATCACCTCGCGCCAGAGCACTCCGGAATGCATGACGTTGGATTTTTCCACCGAAGTCAGCCTGCCATCGCGCTTGCGCGCCAGATCCATGCCGACACGGCCAATACGCTCGATCTCGGGCGTGGTGTAGGCATTGGTGTCATAGCCTTTGCGCGTGCCATCGCCAAGATCCTCGATACCGCGCGGTTCAGCGAAATAGGAACCGCCACACAGTTCGCGAAGAATCATGATATCAAGCCCGGAAACAACCTCCGGCTTCAGCGTTGACGCCCCGACAAGCGACGGAAACACAATCGCTGGGCGCAGATTGGCGAACAGGTCCATTTCCTTGCGCAACGCCAGAAGACCGCGTTCCGGCTTCAGCTCAAAAGCCAGGCTGTCATATTGCGGGCCACCGACGGCACCGAACAGAACCGCGTCCGAGGCAATCGAATCGGCTAGCGTCTCGTCGGTCAGCGGGGTGCCATGGGCATCATAGGCGGCGCCGCCGACAAGGCCTTCCTGCATGTCGAAATCGATCGACTTGTGCTTTGCCAGCCAGTCGATGATCTTCATGTTGGCGGCCATGATTTCGGTGCCGATGCCGTCACCCGGCAGCACCATGATTTTACGATTTGACGCCATTCGCCTCTCCCGCCCCTGCCGTATGACAGCTTGAGGGGCCTGTCAGATTAATGCTCAGTACGTTGCTTCGATGCCGAAGCCCAAGTCCGGGCCACAGAATCGGGCCACAGAGCCGGAACCTAGAGCCACGGTTTGTCGGCACTGCGCGCCGCCTCGAAGCTGTCGATCGACTCGCCCTTTTCCATGGTCAGGCCGATATCATCCAGCCCTTCGAGAAGGCACTGTTTGCGGAACGGGTCGATCTCGAAGCTGATCTCGCCGCCGTTCGGGCGGCGGATCACCTGGGCCTCGAGGTCAATCGACAATTCCGGATTCTCGGTGTCGGCGGCATCCGCCATCAGGGCGTCGCGGTCATCTGCCGACACCTTGATCGGCAGAATGCCGTTCTTGAAGCAGTTATTATAGAAAATATCGGCGAAGCTGGTCGAGATCACGCAACGGATGCCGAAATCGAGAAGCGCCCAGGGGGCGTGCTCGCGGCTTGACCCGCAGCCGAAATTGTCGCCAGCGACGATGATCTGCGCGCCGCGATAGGGTTCGCGGTTCAGCACGAAATCGGGGATTTCCTTGCCATCCTGCGTAAAGCGCATCTCGTCGAACAGATTGGCCCCGAGCCCGGACCGTTTGATGGTTTTCAGGAACTGCTTCGGGATGATCATATCGGTGTCGATATTGAGGATGTTGAGCGGCGCGGCAACGCCGGTCAGCTGATCAAATTTCTGCATGATGCCCTCCTCAGCCCTGAAACTCGCGGATATCGGTCAGACGGCCGGTCACGGCCGCGGCAGCGGCCATTTCCGGGCTGACAAGATGGGTCCTGCCACCACGTCCCTGGCGTCCCTCGAAATTGCGGTTCGAGGTCGAGGCGCAGCGCTCGCCTTCGGACAGCTTGTCGGCATTCATCGCCAGACACATTGAGCATCCCGGCTCGCGCCATTCGAAACCGGCGGCGGTGAACACCTTGTCCAGCCCCTCGGCCTCGGCCTGTTCCTTGACCAGGCCGGAGCCCGGCACCACCATCGCGCGGATGCCGTCGGCGACCTTCTTACCAGCAGCCACCGAGGCGGCAGACCGCAGATCCTCGATACGGCTGTTCGTGCAGGAGCCGATAAAGACCGTGTCGATCTTCACATCCGTCAGCTTCTGCCCCGGGGTCAGTCCCATATACTCGATGGCGCGTTGCAGCTTTGCACGCTTCACCTCATCCTTCTCGCGGTCCGGATCAGGTACCGATTCGGTGATTGCCAGCGCGTCCTCGGGCGAAGTGCCCCAGGTCACGGTCGGCGCGATCTCGGCCGCCGGAAGCACGATTTCGGTATCATAGCTGGCATTGTCATCGGACGGCAGCGAGCGCCAATAGGCGACCGCCTTGTCCCAGACATCGCCCTTCGGCGCCATCGGCTTGTCCTGCAGATAGGCGAATGTCTTCTCGTCCGGCGCGATCATGCCGGCGCGGGCGCCCGCCTCGATCGCCATGTTGCAGACGGTCATCCGGCCTTCCATCGACAGATCACGGATCGCCGAGCCGGCGAACTCGATCACATGGCCGGTGCCGCCGGCGGTGCCGATCTTGCCGATGATCGCCAGAATCACGTCCTTGGCGGTCACGCCAGGCGCAAGATCGCCATCAACGGTGATCCGCATGTTCTTCGCCGGTCGCTGAATCAGTGTCTGGGTGGCCAGCACATGCTCGACCTCGGAGGTGCCGATGCCGAAAGCCAGCGCGCCGAAAGCGCCATGGGTGGCGGTGTGCGAATCACCACAGACGATGGTCATGCCGGGTTGGGTGAAGCCCTGCTCAGGCCCGATCACATGGACGATGCCCTGCCGGATGTCATCCATCGCAAAGAAGGGCACACCGAATTCGGCGGCATTGCTTGCCAGCGCCTCGACCTGGATACGGGATTCCTCATCCTCGATACCGGCCGAACGGTCCGTCGTCGGAACATTGTGGTCAGCAACAGCCAGTGTGCGGTTTGGTGCGCGTACCTGGCGACCAGTATTGCGCAGGCCTTCAAAGGCCTGCGGGCTGGTCACTTCATGGACAAGGTGCCGGTCGATATAGATCAGACAGGTACCGTCATCCTGACGATGCACGACATGCGCATCCCAGATCTTGTCAAAAAGGGTCTTTGGCGCCGACATGTGTTCCTCCATTGGGTCTGCCGGCGAGGTTCTCTTCCCTGCCGGACGCGGCCGTCAGGAGGAAGATGCCTCGCGCGTTGTGGTTTTTTCGGCAATACGGGCGGCCTTACCGGTCCGGCCACGCAGATAATACAGCTTGGCGCGGCGCACACGGCCACGGCGGACAACGGTCACGCCGGCAACCTGCGGGCCGTAAAGCGGGAAGACCCGCTCGACGCCTTCACCGTAAGACAGCTTGCGAACCGTAAAGGACGAGTTCACGCCATCATTCTTGCGGGCGATGCAGACGCCCTCGAATGCCTGGATCCGCTCACGCGAACCTTCGACAACCTTGACCTCGACGCGAACGGTGTCACCAGGTCCGAATTCCGGAATGGAACGCTGGGCCAGCGCCTTTTCCATCTGCTTCTGTCCAATGCGGTCAACGATGTTCATCGCCTTATTCCTTCGTCTCTTTATCCGGTGCCTGCCCCTGCAGATACCTTTGCCATAGATCGGGACGACGCCTCTGCGTTTCCCGCTTTGCCTCCGCCTCTCGCCAGTCGGCGATCTTCCGGTGGTGGCCCGACGCCAGAATCTCCGGCGCCTCGATTCCATTCCAGTTCCGCGGGTGGGTGTAGAGCGACGGCTCCAGCAACCCGGTCTCGAAACTTTCCTCGCGGTGGCTCTGCGCCTTGCCAATTACACCAGGCAGCAGCCTGACCACCGAATCCATCACTGTCAGCGCCGCCATCTCGCCACCTGACAAGATGTAGTCGCCGATGCTGATCTCCAGCATGCCCACCGCGTCAATCACGCGCTGATCGACGCCCTCATAGCGTCCGCACAGGAACACCGCCCCGTCGCCATCGGCGAGCTCTCGAACAAGGGGCTGGTCCAGTGGCCGACCCCGCGGGGTCAGGTAGATCCGTGGCCCCGGTGCTGCGCTCACATGATCAAGCGCTGCGGCCACCACATCCGGCTTCAGCACCATCCCGACACCGCCGCCAAGCGGCACGTCATCGACAGTCCGGTGCTTATCGCGCGCAAACTGCCGAATGTCCAGCGTTTTCAGCGTCCAGATGCCCTCCTCGAGCGATTTGCCGGCCAGTGACGTGCCAAGTGGCCCCGGAAACATCTCCGGAAACAGCGTCAGCACCGTTGCCTGCCACCCGTGATCAGCCATCGCCCCCGTCCTCCGGCGCATCACCGTCATCCGCGTCCGGTTCCAGCAGCCCGTCTGGCGGGTCAAGAATGATCCGGCCCGCCGCGATATCGATCTGCGGCACGAAGGCCGGATCGAAAGGCAGCATCAGGCTTGGTCCATCCGCCGGTTTCACCTCGGCAATTTCGCCGGCGCCAAAATCATGAAGTGCCACAAGCCTGCCAAGCAGCGTGCCATCCGGGGTCTCGGCCTTCATGCCGATCAGATCGGCATGATAGACCTCGTCATCTCCAGCTTCGGGCAGCGCCGCGCGGTCAACCTCAAGCGGCGTTCCGCGCAGTGCCTGTGCCGCATCGCGGTCGGTCACCTCCGCCGCCGAAACGATCACCATACCGTTTGCAGTCATCCCACGGACGGTCAGGGTCAGCTGCCGGTCGCCGGCCCAGACCGGGCCGTAGGCGGCAATATCGCGCGGCGTGGCGGTGAAGGGCTTGACCTTGAACTGGCCCCTCACCCCATGGGCGCTGGCGACCGCCCCGATCGGCAGCCGGCCGGAAGTCATGACGTCTCTTCAGATGCCTCTTCCGCCGCAGCGTCTTCAGCCGGGGCTTCTTCCGCCGGGGCGTCTTCAGCAGCAGCGTCTTCAGCAGCAGCTTCAGCCGGGGCTTCTTCCGCCGCAGCTTCTTCAGCCGGGGCCTCGGCAGCGGCGGCCTCTTCGGCGGCAGCGGCCTCGGCGGCAGCGGCGGCGGCCTCAGCAGCTTCAGCCTCACGCTCAGCGCGCTTCTTACCAGGTGCCGATTTCTTCGGCTGTTCGCGGATCACCGGAGCGTCTACGAGGCCGGCGCCTGCCAGCATCTTTTGCACACGCTCAGTCGGCTGTGCGCCTTGACCAAGCCAGTAGGTGATGCGCTCGGTCTTCAGCGTCAGGCGCTGCTCGTGATCCTTCGGGACCATCGGGTTGTAGGTGCCGACACGTTCCACATAACGGCCATCGCGCGGGGCCGCGGCTTCGGCCACGACGATCCGGTAAAATGGGCGTTTCTTTGCGCCACCACGGGCGAGTCTGATCTTGAGAGCCATGAATATTCGTCCTTTCGAAGAGAGTTATGGCTGTTATGACTATTTCTTCTTGCCGGAAGGCTTGCCACCAAGCCCCGGCAGCCCACCGGGAAGACCACCGGGAAGACCGGGTAGTCCGCCCTTGCCCCCCATTGGCATATTTCCTGGCATGCCGCCACCAAGGCCGCCCGGCATACCTCCCGGCATACCTCCGGGCATTCCTCCGGGCATAGCACCGGCCAGCGCCTTCATCA
>JAYOST010000024.1:7622-19623 GCA_038139365.1 Alphaproteobacteria bacterium | reverse complement strand
GGCAACACCAATGTGATGCGCCAGGCGCTGGAATGCGCCCACAAGGGATGGGGCGAATCCATCATCATCGGCGTCGCCGGTTCCGGCCAGGAGATTTCAACCCGCCCGTTCCAGCTTGTCACCGGTCGCAGCTGGCGTGGTACCGCTTTTGGCGGGGCGCGCGGCCGCACTGATGTGCCAAAGATTGTCGACTGGTATATGGATGGCAAGATCGAGATCGATCCGATGATCACCCACACGCTCAGCCTCGAAGAGATCAACAAGGGCTTCGATCTGATGCATGAGGGCGAATCCATCCGCTCCGTCGTCGTCTATTAAGGCGGCACGTTATGGAAACGCTGTCCACTGACAAATCCTTTGGCGGCGTCCAGGGGGTGTACCGCCACAGCTCATCCGTCACCGGATGCGACATGAGTTTCGCCGTCTATCTGCCGCCGCAGGCCAAAGACGGGCCGGTGCCGGTGCTGTGGTATCTTTCGGGGCTGACCTGCACCCATGCCAATGTCATGGAAAAGGGCGAGTATCGGCGCGCTGCCGCCGAGCTGGGGATTGCCGTGATCTGCCCAGACACCAGCCCGCGCGGGCCTGATGTGCCGGATGAGGATGACTGGCAGTTCGGAAGCGGTGCCGGCTTCTATGTCGATGCCACGGAAGCGCCCTATGACGCCAATTACCAGATGTACAGCTATGTGCGCGACGACCTGCCAGCGCTTGTCGCGGCGCAGTTTCCGCTTCGCATGGACCGGCAGGGTATCTTCGGCCATTCGATGGGTGGGCATGGCGCGCTGGTGATGGCGCTTCGCAATGCCGACAGGTTCCGCAGCTGTTCCGCCTTTGCCCCGATCGTCAACCCGATGACCGCCGAGATCGCCGCGAAGGGGTTCTCCCGCTATCTCGGCGCGGATCAGTCGGCCTGGCGCGCCTATGATGCGGTGGCGCTGATCGAGGATGGCCACGGATTTCCGGAAATTCTCGTCGATCAGGGTGACGCCGATGTCTTTCTTGATGACGGGCTGCGCCCCTGGCTTCTGGAAGAGGCGTGCAAGGGCGGGGTGACCGATCTGCAGCTTCGCATGCAGCCCGGATATGGCCATGCCTATTACTTCGTCTCGACTTTCATGGAAGACCATCTGCGCTGGCATGCGGCGCGCTTGCAGGACGGTGGCCAGGAGCCTTCGTGATGAGTGACGACACCTCCGATTTTCCACAACCGCTTGGCGGCAATGAAATGCCGCGCTTCGCCGGTCCGGGAACAATGATGCGGCTGCCGCCGGTGGATAGTGCCGCCGGCATGGATGTGGTCTTCATCGGCATTCCGCTCGACATCGGCACATCGAACCGGTCCGGCACTCGCTTTGGTCCAAAGCAGATCCGTGCTGAGTCGGTGCTGATGCGCCCCTACAACATGTGGACCCGCGCCGCGCCGTTTGACTCCTTGCGCGTTGGTGATCTGGGAGATGTGCCGATCAACACCTTCGATCTGAAGGATTCTGTGGTGCGGATCACCGATTTTTATCACCGCGTGCTGGAGCATGATGTGATTCCGCTGACCCTTGGCGGTGATCATACGCTGACGCTGCCGGTGCTTCGCGCGGTGGCGGCAAAACACGGGCCGGTCGGGCTGATCCATGTCGATGCGCATGCCGATATCAACGAGCATATGTTCGGCGAGAAGATTGCCCATGGCACACCTTTCCGCCGCGCCGTTGAAGAAGGGCTGATCGACCCGCACCGCACCTGGCAGATCGGGCTTCGCGGTACCGGCTATACGGCTGAGGATTTCGACTGGGCCCGTGATCAGGGCTTCACCGTCGTGCAGGCCGAGGAGCTGTGGCACCGCTCGGCGACGCCGCTGATCGAGCAGGCGCGCGCCGCACTTGGCGACGGGCCGGTCTATCTGAGCTTTGATATCGATTCGCTTGATCCCGGGTTCGCGCCTGGCACTGGCACGCCGGAAATCGGCGGTCTGACGCCGATTCAGGCGCTGGAGATCATCCGCGGTTGCCGTGGGCTGAACCTTGTCGGGGCCGATCTTGTCGAGGTCTCGCCGCCCTATGACCCGCAGGGCAATACCGCGCTGCTGGCGGCGAATCTTCTCTATGAGATGCTGTGCGTCTGCCCCGGAGTTACCTATCGCGAGACGGAGTAGATTGATGGCTCCAGCCTTTTCAAAAGCCGAATATGATGACCGTCTGGCGCGGGTGCGGGCCGAGATGGAGGCCCGTGGCCTCGACGCCCTGGTGATTGGTGATGCCGACAACATCAACTGGCTGACGGGCTATGACGCCTGGTCCTTCTATACGCCGCAGATGATGCTGGTCGACATGCATGACGGGCCGTTCTGGATGGGACGTCTGATGGACGCCGGCGCGGCAAGCTTCACCACCTATCTGACAGCGG
The DNA here is from genome assembly GCA_038139365.1 of Alphaproteobacteria bacterium. Taxonomy (GTDB): domain Bacteria; phylum Pseudomonadota; class Alphaproteobacteria; order Puniceispirillales; family Puniceispirillaceae; genus UBA8309. The sequence goes on along the minus strand of JAYOST010000024.1, from coordinate 17,223 downwards.
CGCAGATCGTTCCCTATCCTGAAGGGCTGGTGCAGCGTGCCGACACGCATCCGATGACCCATCTTGCCGGATGGATGGCGGATCACGGTTTTGCGCGGGCGCGGATCGGCTATGAAAGCGACAGCTATTACTTCACACCACGGGCGCTGGACTCGCTTCGTGCCGGGCTTCCAGACGCCAGCTTTATCGATGCTGACCTTCTGGTGAACTGGCAGCGGCTCGTCAAGAGTAAGGCCGAGCTTGCCGTGATGCGCGATGCCGCGCGGATTGCCGAGGCGGCGATGCAGACAGCCTGGGACGGGGCCCGCCCCGGGGTTCGTCAATGTGATCTGATGGCCGATGTCACCGCCACCCAGATCAGGGGCATGCCGGACGCTGGCGGCGATATGCCGGCCATTCACCCGCTGATCCTGGCTGGTGAGGCGGCGACCACGGCGCATCCCCTGTGGACCGATGCCCCGCTCGAGGACGGCCAAACCATCGCCTTCGAGCTTGGTGCCTGCCGTCGTCGCTACAATGTCGGGCTGGCGCGAACGGTGCATCTTGGCACGCCGCCTGATGATCTGCGCCGCACCGCCGAGGCGGTCGAGGAAGGTATGGCGGCGGTGATGGCAAGCCTGAAGGGCGGCGCTGTTGCTGGCGATGTTCACGCCGCCTGGCAACATGTTCTGGATCGTTACGGTCTGGAGAAGCCAAGCCGCATCGGCTATTCGATCGGGGTTGGCTATGCCCCCGACTGGGGTGAGCGCACCCTGTCCTTCCGCCCCAAGGAGCCGAGCATCGTTCCCGAGGATGCGGTGGTCCACGTGATCCTCGGCATGTGGATGGATGACTGGGGAATGGAGCTTAGCGAGACATTGCATGTTCAGCGTGACCGGTGCGTGCGGCTGTGTGATTTTCCGCAGCATGTCCATGTGGTTGGTGGATGAACGCCGTCCCGCACCCGCTTCGCGAGCGCGCCATCGCCATCCTTGCCGATCTTGTCGGCTTTCCCAGTGTCAGCCTGCAGCCGAATGACGGGATTGTCGGCTATATCGAATCCTATCTTGGCGAGTATGGCATTTCCTGTCGCCGCGATGTGCATGAGGACGGTGAAAGGTTCAACCTGCTGGCGCGAATAGGACCACAGGATGGTGCCGGCTCAGAGGGCGGGATTCTGTTGTCCGGACATCTCGATGTGGTGCCGGCGGATGCCGCAGGATGGGCGGGCGATCCCTGGCGGTTGCGGCGCGAGGGGGGACGCCTTCATGGCCGCGGCGCGGTCGACATGAAGGGCTTTCTTGCCATGGCGCTGGCGCTGGCACCCGAATTCCAGACGCACGCCGAAATGCTGAATGAGCCGCTTTTTCTCGCCTTTACCTTCGATGAGGAAATCGGCTGTTTCGGGGCGGAAAGAATGCCGGCATTTCTTGCCGCCAGTGGCGCCTCGCCGCGGATCGCGATCATTGGCGAGCCCACTGGCATGACGCCGATCAGCGGTCATAAGGGTGGCATGGAGCTTGTTACCCATATCCGTGGGGCGGCTGGCCATGCCTCGAAACCGGCAGAGGGCGTAAACGCCATCTTTGCCGCCGCGAGACTGATTTCATTCATCGAAGGCCTGGCTCGGGACTGCGCCACCACCCGGCATGACGGGTCGCCTTTCGACCCGCCATATTCGACGCTGTCGGTGGGGACCATTCGTGGTGGCGAGGCGCGCAACATCATTCCGGACAGCTGCAGCTTCGACTGGGAAATCAGGGCGCATCCTGGTGAGGACCCGCACCGGCTACGCCGGAAGGTCGAGGCTTATGTGGCGGCAGAAATCCTGCCAGCTCTGCGTGCCGTCCATCCAGACTGCGCGGTGGTGACCGAAATGCTGTGCGATGTCCCGCCGCTGCAGGCGCGCACGCCGTCACCGGCGGCCGATCTGGTCGCCAGACTCTGGACCAACCAGAACCCGGGCGTGGTCTCCTTCGGTACCGACGGGTCGTATTTCCAGGCGGCCGGGCTCGATACCATCGTCATTGGGCCGGGCGGCATGGCGCAGATGCACCAGCCGGATGAATACATCACCGAGGACGCCATAGATGAGGGGCTGCGGTTTCTCGGCCGGCTTCTTGACGAGATGAGTGGTCGCGCAGAATGACGCCGCGCCACCTGATGGTTGCGCTGCTGGTGCCGCTGACCTGGGGATTCGGTTTTGCCCTTGCCAAGGCCGGGCTGTCGCATTTCCCGCCGCTGCTTCTGATGGGGATGCGCTTCGCCATCGCCGCCATGGTGCTTGTCTGGTTTGTGCCCTTGCCGCATGGCCACTGGCGCGCACTGACGGCAATCGCGCTGATCTCGGCCACCTTCCAGTATGGTCTTAGCTTTACCGGCTTGTCGCTGATCGACGCCACGCCGGCCATTCTTCTGGTGCAGTCTGAAGTGGTGTTCGGCACCGTAATCGCGGCGGTGATGCTGAAGGAGATGCCGACAAGGCGCCAGCTGGCCGGTACCGGTGTGGCGCTGGCCGGCATTGTCACCATTGTCGGGGCGCCGTCGCTTGCCGGCCAGATGCTGGGTGTGGTTCTGATCCTCTCGGGATGCCTGTTCTGGGCCATTGGCCAAGTGATGGTGCGCCGCCTTGGCGATGCCCTGAGTGGCTTTCAACTGACGGCCTGGATCGGTGTGATCGCCGCGCCGCAGATGCTGCTCGCCTCGGTGTTGATCGAAGGGAATCCGTTGCCGATACTTGCGGCTGCGCCGGTATCCGCCTGGGCAACAGTGCTCTATCTCGGCATCGTGATGACGGTGATTGGCTATTCCGCCTGGTATTTCATCCTGTCGAAATATCCGGTGCCGATGGCGATGCCGGTGCTTCTGCTTTTGCCGGTCTCGACAATCCTGGGGGCTGTCACCTTCCTTGGCGAGATCCTCGATCCGCGGGTGATGCTTGGCGGTGCGATCGTCATTGGCGGCGTCGCGACGGTGATTGTCGAGCCGGCGCAGCTTCGCCGGCTGATCCGTTTGTCGGGCAGCTAGAGCGCGCGCCCTCAGGAAGGGGTTGCAATCACGCCGGCCTCTATCAGCCGGTCGATCTCGGCATCAACAAGCCCCAGCACATCTGCCAGCACCTCGCGGCTGTGCGCGCCGAGTTGCGGCGGCGGCATGGTGGCGCGTGGCGGCGTCGCCGACAGCCGCATCGGGCTTTTCACCGTCGGGATGCTGCCGTTCAGATCATCGGGAATCTTGCTTGCCAGCCCGCGGTGACGCGCCTGCGGTTCATCCAGTACCGCATCAATGCTGTTGATCGGCCCGGCGGGAACGCCGGCACTGGCCAGCTCGCGCAGCCACCAGCCTGTTGTCTGCCGTGCCATCGCCGCCTCGATTGAAGGCAGCAGCACCGCGCGGTTTGTCACGCGTGCCTTGTTGCTGGCGTAGGCCGGATCATCGGCCAGCCCGTCCAGCCCGGCGATGTCGCAGAATTTGCGGAACTGCGAATCATTGCCGACGGCCAGGATGACATGGCCATCCGATGTCGCGAAGGCCTGATAGGGAACAATGTTCGGATGGGCGTTGCCAAGCCGCCCGGGGGCGGTGCCGGAGACAAGATAGTTCAGCGCCTGGTTGGCCAGGCTGGCGACGCTGACATCGAACAGGCTCATATCGATATGCTGGCCGATGCCGGTGCGCGCGGCATGCATCACCGCGGCGAGGATGGCGGTGGCGGCGTTGGTGCCGGTCAGCACATCGACAAGCGCGACGCCGATCTTCATCGGCATGCCGTCCGCCTCGCCGGTGACACTCATCATCCCGCCCATGCCCTGGATCATGAAATCATAGCCGGCGCGGCCTGCGTCCGGCCCGTCCTGGCCGAAGCCGGTGATCGAGCAATAGACAAGGCGTGGGTTGATCGCGCGGAGTGTTTCGTAATCCAGCCCGTATTTGGCCAGCCCGCCAACCTTGAAATTCTCCACCAGAACGTCGGCTTCCCGCACCAGCTGGCGCAGAATTTCGGCCCCGTCCGGCGCGGTGATGTCGATGGCAAGCGAACGCTTGTTACGGTTGACCGAGCAGAAATAGGCCGAGCGCGCGGCGGCATCGCTGGCGGCATCACCGGTCATTGCATCAACAAAAGGGGGGCCCCAGCTTCGCGTGTCATCGCCGCTTCCGGGACGTTCGACCTTGATGATGTCGGCCCCGAGATCGCCGAGCATCTGCGTTGCCCAGGGGCCGGCAAGAATACGTGACAGATCGAGCACCCGCAGATGCGACAGGGCGCCGGACACGTCGCTCACCGCGTTAGCCGGTAAAGGCCTGGATGCCGGTGATGGCGCGCCCGAGGATCAGCGCATGCACATCATGCGTGCCCTCATAGGTGTTCACCGTTTCGAGATTCATCATGTGGCGCATGATGTGATATTCCTCGGCGATGCCGTTGCCGCCATGCATGTCGCGCGACTTGCGGGCGATATCGAGTGCCTTGCCACAGCTGTTGCGCTTGATCAGCGAGATGTTCTCCGGCGGGCAGTTGCCGGCATCGAGAAGGCGGCCGACGCGAAGACAAGCCTGCAGCCCGATATTGATCTCGGTATGCATGTCGGCCAGCTTCAGCTGGATCAGCTGGTTGCCTGCCAGTGGCCGGTCGAATTGCTTGCGGTCAAGCGTATAACTCCGCGCCGCGTCATAACAGAATTGCGCTGCCCCAAGCGTGCCCCAGGCAATGCCGTAGCGCGCCTTGTTCAGACACGAGAACGGCCCTTTCAGACCTTTCACTTCGGGAAAGATGTTGCCTTCGGGGACAAAGGCGTTGTCCATCTGGATCGACCCCGTGACCGAGGCCCGCAGCGACAGCTTGCCTTCGATTTTCGGTGTGGAGAAGCCGGTGCCGGCGCTCTCGCGCTCGACGATGAAGCCGCGGATGACACCGTCCAGCTTGGCCCAGACGACGGCGATATCGGCAATCGGGGCGTTCGAGATCCACATTTTCGCGCCGCTCAGGTGGTAGCCGCCATCGACCTTTACCGCCTTCGTGACCATGCCGCCGGGGTCCGATCCGTAGTCAGGCTCGGTCAGACCGAAACACCCGATCATCTCGCCGGTGGCGAGGCGTGGCAGGAAACGCTGCCGCTGGTCTTCGGTGCCGAAGGCATGAATTGGATGCATCACAAGCGAGGATTGCACCGACATCGCCGAACGGTAGCCGGAATCGATCGCCTCGATCTCGTAGGCGGCCAGTCCGTAGGCCACATGATTGACCCCGGCGCCGCCATATTCCTCGGGAATGGTTGGTCCAAGAAGGCCAAGTTCGCCCATCTGGCGCATCACCGACGGATCAAAACTCTCGTCCCGGTAATCACCGATCACGCGGGGCAGCAGCACATCGCGCGCAAACTGGCGGGCACTGTCCCGGACCATGCGCTCGTCATCGCTGAGCTGCTGGTCAAGAAACAGCGGGTCTTCCCAGGAAAAGACAGGTTTCGTCGTTGTCGTGACCATGCCTTCCATGGCGTATTCCTCCGGCGGTATGTCGAGAAGGCGGCAGTATAGCGGAAAAACCTGCCGGAAAGGTAGTCCCTGCGGCAATTCAGTCGCTTTTGCCACCACTTGCCCGGACAGCTGGCAGTTGAGTTTTGGCGTGCGGGTCGCTATCTAGCATTCACCAGCCGACAAGGCAGCATTAGCGGAGGGCTAGATGTCCGACAGCCTCATCATCGCCCCGTCCATCCTTGCATCTGATTTCGCCCGCCTCGGCGAGGAGGTGGCGGCGGTTGACCGGGCCGGGGCTGACTGGATCCATCTTGACGTGATGGACGGACATTTTGTTCCCAACCTGACCTTTGGCCCGCCTGTGATCAAGGCTCTGCGGGGTGTGACCGGCAAAACCTTCGACGCGCATCTCATGGTCACGAACCCTGACGCGCTGCTCGACGCCTATGCCGATGCCGGAGCCGAGATCATCACCGTCCATGCCGAGGCCTGTCCGCATCTGGACCGTACCCTGTCCCGCATTCGCGAGCTTGGATGCCGTGCCGGCGTGTCACTGAACCCGCATACATCTGCGGATGTGCTTTGCCATATTCTTGACCGTATCGACCTGATCCTCGTGATGACGGTCAACCCGGGATTTGGTGGCCAGTCCTTTATCACGCCCATGCTTGAAAAGATTGCGACCATCCGTGAGATGACCGCCGGCCGCAACATCACCATCGAGGTGGATGGCGGGATCAATCTGGAGACAGTGGGCCAGGTGGTTGCCGCCGGTGCCACCGCGCTGGTAGCTGGTTCGGCCATTTTCAACGGTGACGGCGAAGCCGGCTACCGCGCCAACATCGACGCCATCCGCGCCGCCGCAACATTTTGAAAGACATAAATTCATGGGACAGCTGATCGACGGCCGCTGGTCGAGCGAATGGTATGATACAAAGGCCAGTGGCGGGCATTTCGTGCGTGACACCGCGCGCTTCCGGAACTGGGTCACCGCCGACGGCAGCGCCGGCCCATCGGGAAGTGGCGGGTTCGCTGCGGAAAGCGGCCGCTACCATCTCTATGTTTCCCATGCCTGTCCCTGGGCGCACCGGACGCTGATCTTCCGGCATCTGAAGGATCTTGTGCCGCACATCCCGGTGTCGGTGGTGCATCCGCTGATGCTTGATGATGGCTGGACCTTCGAGCAGGACGAATTCGGCGCTTCCGGCGACACGCTCCATGACAGCGAATTCATGCACCAGATCTATACCCGCAGCCAGCCGGATGCGACCGGCCGGGTGACTGTGCCGGTGCTCTGGGACACGAAGACCGGGTCGATTGTCTCGAATGAATCTTCCGAGATCATCCGCATGTTCAACTGTGCCTTCGACCATCTGACCGGCAACAGCGACGATTACTGGCCGGTGGAGATGCGGGACGCCATCGAGGACGTCAATGCCGACATTTATGCCAACATCAATAACGGCGTCTATCGCAGCGGTTTTGCGACGAGCGTCGAGGCGTATGAGGACGCGGTAACAAGGTTGTTCGACGCGCTCGACCGGATGGACGCGCGGCTGTCGACACGCCGCTACCTGATGGGGGAGCGCCTCACCGAGGCGGACTGGCGCTTCTTCACCACCCTGATCCGGTTCGACGCTGTCTATGTCAGCCATTTCAAATGCAATATCCGCCGGATTGAGGACTATCCAGCGCTGTCAGGCTATATGCGCGAGCTCTACCAGATGCCCGGGATCGCCGAGACCGTGGTGATGCCGCATATCAAGCAGCATTACTTTGCCAGCCACCGGAATATCAATCCGACCGGAATTGTGCCGGTGGGGCCGGTTCTTGATTTCAACACCCCACACGGTCGCGAAAAGCTCTAGCCGGTTAGCTGTTCCGGGTGGCGTCAGCCTTCTTGCGCGGGCTGCGTCCCAGATGGTCCTCGCCGCGGGCGCGGGCCAGGGTGATCTGTTTCTGCCTCTCGGCAAAGCGAGACCGGCTGTCCGCGTCGTTTCTGTCGATACAATGGTGGCAGCTGACTCCCGCGCTGTAGGCCGGATGGTCACGGTCTTCGTCGGACAGCGGCATGCGGCAGGCATGGCACATGTCATAACCGCCGGGGCGAAGCTCGTGATCGACGGCGACACGGCCATCAAAGACAAAGCACTCGCCCTGCCAGCGGCTGTCTTTGGCCGGCACCTCTTCCAGATATTTCAGAATGCCACCCTTCAGGTGATAGACCTCATCAAATCCCATCTGCTGCATCAGCGCGCTGGCCTTCTCGCAGCGGATGCCGCCGGTGCAGAACATCGCGAGCTTCTTCGGGCGGTCCTTGGTCTCTGCCAGTGCCTGCGCCCAGGCCGGAAATTCGCGGAAGCTGTCGGTCTGCGGGTCGACCGCGCCGGCGAAGCTGCCGATCGCTGTTTCATAGGCGTTGCGGGTGTCGATCACCATTACATCCGGATCATCGACAAGCCGGTTCCAGTCGGCCGGCTCGACATAGGTGCCGGTGGCGCGCGCCGGGTTGATCCCGGGTTGGCCCATCGTGACGATTTCCTTTTTCAGCCGCACTTTCATCCGCAGGAAGGCCTGTTTCGGGGTCAGCGAGAATTTCAGCGACAGCCCGTCAAAGCGGCCGTCCGCTTCGATCCAGTCAAGCACCGCGGCCATACCGGCAGGCGCGGCGCAGATGGTTCCGTTGATGCCCTCATCCGCCAGCAACAGCGTGCCATGAACGTCATGTGCGTCGCATAGCGCCTGCAGCTGCGGCTGCAGGGCGCGATGGTCGGGAAGGTCGGTGAATTTATACAGCGCGGCGATGACAAACCCCGGGCCATTGGCACCGCCAAGCCGGCGTAGCGCGTCCTGCATGTCATCCTGAAGGCGGGGCATCTGCGGCTGTTGTCCTTTGCTATCGTCCGTCCCGTATGGTCGCGGCGGACGGTAGCATCGCCGGCGCGCATTTCCAAGCATGCGGGCGCTTGTCCGGCCCTGTCGCCGGCGGTAAGGTCAGGCGAGGCAAGGGAGTGTTGTCATGCTAAATAATCTGGTCCTTGGCGACGACATGCTGTCGCTGTCATTTGATGGTGGGAAAGTCGCGCGGTTTGACTATTTCTGGCTTCGCGACAATGCCCGCGACCCAGAGAGTTTCGATTCCCGCAGTCACCAGCGCGAATTGTTCACCGCCTCTGTGGACCCGATGATCCGCCCGCACGCGGCGCGGCTCAGCGATGATGGCGCGGCGCTGATCCTCGACTGGCCCGATCTTGCGATCGAGGCGCATTACCAGGCGGACTTCCTGAAACGCTTCAGCGCTGCCGAAGACCTGATGCGGTTGCCAGCGGCAACGCCGTGGGATGCGGCCAGCCTTGATCCCCAGGCGGTTCGTCTTGCCTATCAGGTTCTGGCCGGACCGGATGGTGTGGCCCCGCTCATACAGCGGCTTCTGGCGCATGGGTTTGCGGTACTGACGGATTGTCCGCGCAGTCTCGACACCGTTCAAAAGGTTGCCGATGCCATCGGCTATGTCCGCCAGACCATTTTTGGCGGGCTGTTCGAGTTTGAGGCGAATGAGGGCATGGCGGATTCAGCCTACACCCCGAAGGAGCTTCGTCCCCATACCGACGGCACCTACAGCCACGACGCGCCGGGCGTGCAGCTGCTTCTGTGCGTCGACTATAATGCCGAGGGCGGCGAATCGATCATGGTGGACGGCGCGCGGATCGCCGCCGAGCTGCAGACAACACAGCCACAGGTCCATGCCGACCTCACGCGTATCGGTGTGACCGGGCTTTACAAGGGTGATGGTGTAGAGCTTCGTGCCCGGCGGCCGATCCTGCGCCTTGACGAGACCGGCACGCTTGCCCAGGTTAGCTTCAACAATTACGACCGCGACACGGTGCGGCTGGCCGATGATGACATGCGCGCGCTCTATGCCGGTATCCGCGCCTTTGACAGGTTGGCAAATGATCCGGCGATGCAGTGGCGCTATACTCTTAAGCCGGGCGATATGCTGGTCTTCGACAATTGGCGTGTGCTGCATGGGCGCGGCGCGTTCCGTGGCCAGCGCAAGATGGCAGGGGCCTATATCAACCGCGAGGATTTTGAGAGCCGGGCGCGAAGCTGCGGGCTTGCCTGATCAGGATACTTGTCGGGTCAGGCA
>JAYOST010000024.1:0-7522 GCA_038139365.1 Alphaproteobacteria bacterium | reverse complement strand
GCGCGGCCCACCTAGGCTCAGCGCCACATCGCGGAGATGCGCTGCCGGCCCTGAAAGGCCCATGATCTTGCCCGAGACATCTGCCTTCTGGACAATGCGCGACACCTCGCCGGCGCGCTCGCGCGCATAGCGGGCGAAAGCCGTTTCGATATCATCGGCGCTGGCAAGATGGCGCAACAGGCAGGCCGCGTCCTGAAGCCCCTGGCCAGCCCCCTGCGCCAGATGTGGCGGCATGCTGTGCGCCGCGTCACCCGCCAGCACGACCCGCCCGCGCCGCCAGCAGGACGCCGCCTCGGCATTGGCCACCGGGGTCCGCGCCCAATCTATATCCGCTTGGGCAAGCACCGCCAGCGGCGAGGATGCCGGAATCACCCGCTGCTGCCAGCCGTCGGCGACCCGCGTTGCCGGCATTGTGACAACAAGGTTCAGCATCGCGCCAATCGGGTAATGCACCACATGAACGCCGCGTCCCAGCCACAGATTGCTGCTGGCCAGCGCAAAATGGGCCGGCAGGCTGTCCAGCGGGATCTGCGCGCGCATGGCAACCTTCGCCTGCGAGGTGCCGGCGCTGCCATTCGAGGCCACATGATGCCGCCCCGGTCCGTTGCCACCATCCGCCGCAATCAACCCGTCGAGGCTGTGGGCTTCACCATCCTCGGTGACCAGAGTGACGCCTGCCTGTCGCTGGTGGATATGGTTCAGATTGGCGGCGTGACGCGTTATGCCAGGCGCATCTTTAAGCAGCGTTTCGAACAACCCGGCAAGGCTGGCACGGTCGAAGCTGGCATAGGGGGCGTCCAGCGGCAGCCGGATCAGCGTAACGCCGCTGTCAAGCGCGCGCACAGTGATGTCGGTTAGCCGCAGCGAGACACCGCGTGCCTTCTCGGCAAGTCCGAGCGATTCCAGCGCCGCCCATCCATTCGGGGCAATCTGCACACCTCCGGCCAGGACCGGCGGTGTGCTGCCGCTGAACAGAGTGACCTCATGGCCAGCCCTTGATGCCGCCAGTGCCGTTGCGAGACCGGCGATACCGCCGCCGCTGACTGCCAGTCCGGCCATGCTGATACGTTCCTTGGCTATTGTGCTGGCGGCCATCGCGCAGGGCAGCGGCCGGCAGCCGGTTTCTACATCATATCATCAAGGGTCTTGCGGAACTTGTCGACAATCTCGTCGATGTGCTTGCGCTCGGCGACAAAGGCCGGGGCGATGATCGCGTTGTCGCCTGTCCATTTGACATGCAGCCCGTTCCAGAACATCGCCTTCTGCATTTCGCCGCCACGATGACCCGGGGCCCCGTCGGACGCGACCTCGACACCGGCCATCATGCCGATGCCGCGAATGTCGACGATCATCGGGTGGTCCTTCAGGCTGTAGATCGCATCAAGGAAATACTCCTCAAGGTTGGCGGCGTTCTCGAACAACCCCTCATCCTCGTAGATTTTCTGCGTGGCGATGCCGGCAGCGCAGGCTGCCGGATGGGCCGAGTAGGTATAGCCATGGAAAAACTCGATGGCGCTTTCCGGCGCGGCGTCGGTGACCGTGTTGTAGATCTCGTCGGTGACGGCAACGGCGCCCATCGGAATGGCGCCGTTGGTGATCGCCTTCGCCATGGTGATGATGTCGGGCTTCACGTCGAACTTCTGGGTTGCGAAGGGCGTGCCCATGCGGCCAAAACCGGTGATCACCTCGTCAAACACCAGCAGCATGCCGTGCTTGTCGCAGATCTCGCGGACCTTCTGCAGATAGCCTTCCGGCGGGACCAGTGTGCCGGTCGATCCGGCGACAGGTTCAATGAAGACAGCTGCCAGGGTGCTGCCGCCAAGGTTCTCGGCGATCCGCTCGAGGTCCATTGCCAGTTCCGCGCCGGTCTTCGGCTGCCCCTTGGAGAAACGCTGCTCCTCGGTCCAGGTGTGGCGGATCATCGAGATGTTCGGCAGCGTCAGACCAAAGGTTTCGCGGTTGCGGACCATGCCGGCAAGCGACACACCGCCCATATTCACGCCGTGGTAGGCGCGTTCACGGCTGATCAGGCGGTTGCGCTGCGACTGGCCACGAGCCCGCTGGTAGGCAAGGATGATCTTGATCGCCGTGTCGATCGACTCCGACCCGGAGTTGGTGAAGAACATGTGGTTGAATTCGTCAGGCAGCATCCGGCAGACACGCTCGGCAAGCTCGAAGGAACCGGGGTGACCGAGCTGAAAATGTGGCGCGTAGTCATTGTTCAGCATCTGATTATAGACAGCCTCGGCAATCTCGCGGCGGCCATGGCCTGCCGGGGTGCAGAAAAGCGCCGACGAGCCGTCAATGATCTGGCCGCCCTTGTAGTCCCACATATACATGCCTTCGGACTTGACGACGATGCGGGGGTTCTTCTTGAAATCGCGGTTTGCGGAAAACGGCATCCAATGCGCTTCAAGCGAGTTCACGTCGTAGGACATCCCTGTCTCCTTCGATGTCTGAGGCGGCCGGTCATGGCACCGCGCCGTCTTGAAATGATGATGCTTTGATCCTGTCATGCAAGAAATTGGCGCATCAGAATCCCGTCATGCCAACTTTTCGCAGGCCAGTCTATGCCCGACAGTCTATGCCGGGAGGGTGATAGCCGTCCTGCGACCGATGGTGGCACACGCAAGGCACGCTAGACAGGCCTGACAGCACTCTATAGAACCAGATGAGTGGAATGTTGGTGCCAGATAGACAGTCAAGGCGCGAGACGATGCTAGATCACCTCATCATCAGCCTTGATCCCCAGGCCGAGGTCAGTCTGCAATCGCAGATCAGGCAGTCGGTTGTCGAGGCGATTCTGTCGCGGGCGATTCTTCCCGGGGACAAGCTGCCGTCGAGTCGCGCGCTGGCGCAGCAGCTCGGCGTGTCGCGCAACACTGTTGTGCTTGCCTACCAAGCACTGATCGATACCGGCTATATCGAACCGCGTGAACGTTCCGGCTATGTTGTCAGCAGCGACGCGCCAGTCGCACGGCTGTCGGTGGCACGCGGGCCGGTCGATCAGGGGTCAACTGCTCAGGGGTCGACTACTCAGGGGTCGACTGCTCAGGGTTCGGTCGGAGGCTCTGACGGTTTCGTCGATGACGGGACCACCGGTTGCATCGACTGGCATGACAAGCTTGTCACCTCATGCCGCGATATCCGGCCGGTGCGAAAACCGCTGAACTGGCGCGAATATCCCTATCCTTTCGTTTATGGGCAGGTTGATGACGAGCTTTTCTCGCACACCGCCTGGCGAGATTGCGCGCGGCAGGCGCTCGGCATGCGCAATTTTGGCAGGATGGTTGGTGATTTCGGCCTCAGCGATGATCCGATGCTGGTGAACTACATCTGCTCGCGAAGCCTGCCGCGGCGGGGCATCACCGCCCGTCCGGAACAGATCCTCGTGACGCTTGGCGCGCAGAACGCGCTGTATCTGGTGGCGCAGCTTCTGGTCTCGCCGGAGCGGCGCGTGGTGATCGAAGACCCGGCCTATCCAGATCTGCGCGACATCCTGCAGCAGCGCACAAGCCATATCACCGGACTGCCGGTGGATAGCGGTGGCCTGGTCCTTGACGAGGCGGTGCTGGCCAAAACCGATGCTGTTTTCATCACGCCAAGCCACCAGTGCCCGACAACCCATACGATGCCGGCCGAACGTCGGCGCGCGCTGCTGGACCTGGCTGGCAAGCATGATTTTCTGGTGGTCGAGGATGATTACGAGTTTGAGATGAATTTCCTCGAATCCGCGACTCCGGCGCTGAAATCGCAGGATCGCGAGGGCCGGGTCATCTATGTCGGCAGCCTGTCGAAATCGGTCTTTCCCGGGCTGCGGCTTGGCTATCTGGTGGCACCGGAGCCGCTGATCGACGAGGCGCGGGCGCTGCGCCATCTGATTCTGCGTCATCCGCCGGGCCATGCGCAGCGGACGCTGGCCTATTTCATGGCGCTTGGCCATTACGACGCGCAGATCAGGCGGCTGAGGCGGCATCTTGCCGGCCGCCGCATGGCCCTGCAGCAGGCGCTTGACCGGCACCAGCTGTTCGCACAGACCGCATCGCATTTCGGCGGAACAAGTTTCTGGGTGCAGGGCCCGGACTGGCTTGACGCGCGCCGCCTTGCCGAACGCGCCGCCGAGGCCGGTGTGCTGATCGAGCCGGGGGATGTGTTTTTCCGCCGGGACGACCCGCGCCTGAATTACTTCCGGCTCGCCTATTCCTCGATTCCCGAAGCCCGCATCGAGGAGGGGATCGCCAGACTCGCCGCCGCGGTCGAAGATATTCGTGGCGAGAATTGACAGCGACGCTGACAGGACGCAGTTTAGGGCCGCGCTGGTCGGCGCGGTTTTTTTGGGGGATGGAGACGATGAGCAGGTCAGACCAGGCGGGGCACAGCCCGTTCCTGCGCAAACCGGATGATCAATGCCCGCCTGATTTTCTGGCGCTTGCCAAGCTTTCGACGCCGCGGCATGTCGCGTTCGTGCGGGCCATCGGCGCCCCCCTTCTTGAAACGGCGCGTGACGCTATTGCCGCTGGGCTGGCGCGCCCGCTCCTGTTCGGTGAAGAGGACCGCGTCCGGGCCGATGCCGCCGCCATCGGCTGGGATCTGGCTGGCGCTGAATTGATCGACACCGAGGGTGAGCAAGGCGCGATCGATGCTGCTGTCGCAGCGGTCAAGGATGGCCGCGCGCAAGGGTTGATCAAGGGCCAGCTCCACACCGATATCTTCATGGGAACTATCGTGCGGCGCACTGCCGGCATCCGCACCGACAAACGCCTTGTCCATATCTTTGCGATGCTGCCGCCGGGCGGTGGCAGACCGCTTCTGATCAGCGACGCGGCGGTGAACATCACGCCGGATGTCGACACCCGTACCGAGGCGGCGCTTGCCATGGCATCGTTGCTGCGCAGGATGGGGACGGCACATCCGCGGGTGGCGGTGCTGTCGGCGACAGAATCACAGCTTGAGGCGATGCCCTCGAGCATTGAGGCGGCCAAGATTGCCGCCGCTGCCAGCGCCGCTGATCCCGACGCTGCCTATGCCGGCCCGCTGTCCTTCGATCTTGCGATATCGCCAGAATCAGCCGCCATCAAAGGGGTTGGTCCGGACAGCCAGATCGGGGCGGTGGCAGGACAAGCCGACGCACTTGTCGTGCCTGACATCGTTTCCGGCAATGTGTTATTCAAATCTCTGGCTTACTGCGGCGGGGGGCTTGCCGCCGGTGTCGTCATCGGCGGGTCCGTTCCGATCATGCTGACGAGCCGGTCTGATCCGCCAGCCGCGCGTCTGGCTTCACTAGCTTTGGCCGCCATCGCCGGTCAGGAGGAACAGGAATGAGCGTCGAACCGAAGGTCGATACCGCGCCAAAGGTCAGTGACGAGGTCCGTCAGACGACCTGTTATATGTGCGCGTGCCGCTGTGGCATCAACGTGCATCTTCGCGATGGCAAGATCCGCTATATCGAGGGCAACCGCGATCATCCGGTGAACCAGGGCGTTCTTTGTGCCAAGGGGTCTGCCGGTATCATGCAGCATTACTCGCCGGCGCGTCTGACATCGCCGATGAAGCGGGTTGGTCCGCGTGGCTCCGGCCAGTTCGAGCCGATCAGCTGGGACGAGGCGCTGGAGACCGCAACGCAATGGCTGGCCCCGATCCGCAAGAGCGATCCGAAGAAGCTGGCCTTCTTCACCGGCCGTGACCAGTCACAGGCGCTGACCGGATGGTGGGCACAGCAGTTCGGCACCCCGAATTTTGCCGCGCATGGCGGCTTCTGTTCGGTGAATATGGCGGCAGGTGGCATCTACACGCTTGGTGGCGCGTTCTGGGAGTTCGGCTCGCCGGACTGGGACCTGACCAAGCTGTTTGTGCTGTTCGGCGTCGCCGAGGACCATGATTCCAACCCAATCAAAATGGGGCTCGGCAAGCTGAAGACCCGCGGTGCGCGGGTGATCTCGGTCAACCCTGTGCAGACAGGCTATGCGGCCATCTCGGATGACTGGTATGGCGTTACCCCGGGCACTGACGGGCTGCTGATCCTCTCACTCGTGCGCGAGCTGATGCGCGCTGGCAAGATCGATGTCGATTATCTGCTGCGCTACACCAACGCCCCCTGGCTGGTGATCCGCAACCCGGGTGCGGCGAATGACGGTCTGTTCCTGCGCGATTCCGAGGGCGCGCCGATGGTGCTGGACCGCGCCAGCGGCAAGCCTGCCGCGCATACCGACGCCAAGGCCAAGCCGGCGCTTCAGGGCGAGGTGGCTGTCGAGGGCGGCGGCGTTGCCGTGCCGGCATTCGTGCTGATGGCGGATGCCTATCTGAATGATGATTACGCGCCGGAAACGGTGGCCCCGAAGGTCGGCATCAGCGCCGACCGGATCCGCCAGTTCGCCGCCGACCTTGCCGAGGCGGCCTTTGCCAGCGAGGTGGTGATCGACCAGCCCTGGACCGACTGGAAGGGCGAGACGCATGACAAGATGATCGGCCGTCCGGTCTCGATGCATGCAATGCGCGGAATTTCGGCGCATTCAAACGGGTTCCAGACCTGCCGCGCGCTACATATGCTGCAGCTGCTGCTGGGGTCGGTCGAAGCCCCGGGCGGCTTCCGCTTCAAGCCGCCCTATCCGAAGCCGCCACATGCCCATCCCAAGCCGGCGGGCCGCCCCGACCAGGTGGCGCCCGAAACCCCGCTTGGCGGCGCGCCGCTCGGCTATGTTCTGGGGCCCGAGGATCTGATCATCGGCGCCGACGGTGCGCCGCAGCGGATCGACAAGGCCTATAGCTGGGACGCGCCGATGTCGGCGCATGGCATGATGCATATGGTCATCTCGAACGCGGTCGCCGGCGATCCCTATCCGGTCGATGTGCTGTTCATGTATATGGCGAACATGGCGTGGAATTCCTCGATGAACACGCGCGGCGTCATGGAGATGCTGACCGAGACTGACCCGCAGACCGGCGAATACAAGATCCCGAAGCTGATCTATTCCGATGCCTACAGCTCAGAGATGGTCGCCTATGCCGATCTGATCCTGCCGGACACCACCTATCTCGAGCGGCATGACGCCATCTCGCTTCTCGACAGGCCGATCTGCGAGGCAGATGCCGTGGCTGACGCCATCCGCTGGCCGGTGATCGAGCCAGACCGTGATGTGCGCGGCTTCCAGTCAGTGCTTCTTGATCTTGGGGCGCGTCTCGGTCTTCCGGGCATGGTGAATGAGGATGGCAGCGCCAAATTCAAGGATTACGGCGACTATATCGTGAACCACCAGCGCAAGCCCGGGATTGGCCCGCTGGCTGGCTTCCGCGGCGAAACTGGTGGGTCGGAAGGTCGCGGCGAGGTAAACCCGAATCAGCTTGAGGCCTATATCGAGAATGGCGCCTTCTGGCAGACCGAGATCCCGGCCGAGGCCCGCTATTTCAAACAGGCGAATGCCGCCTATCAGGATTTCGCCGTCGAGATGGGGTTCTACGACGCGCCACAACCCTATGCCTTCCAGATCTATTCCGAGGTGCTGCAGAAATTCCGCCTTGCCGCCGA
>JAYOST010000023.1:0-20194 GCA_038139365.1 Alphaproteobacteria bacterium | reverse complement strand
GTGAGGAGATCGAAATTGTTGGTCTGAAAGAGACCACGAAGACGACCTGCACCGGTGTTGAGATGTTCCGCAAGCTTCTTGACCAGGGCGAGGCCGGCGACAATGTTGGTGTTCTGCTTCGTGGCACGAAGCGTGAGGAGGTTGAGCGCGGCCAGGTTCTGGCGGCACCCGGCACGATCACGCCGCACACCGAGTTCAAGTGCGAGGCGTATGTTCTGACGAAGGAAGAGGGGGGGCGTCACACGCCGTTCTTCTCGAACTATCGTCCGCAGTTTTATTTCCGGACGACGGATGTGACGGGTTCGGTCGAGCTGCCGTCGGGCACCGAGATGGTGATGCCTGGCGACAACATCGCGATGACCGTGACGCTGATCGCGCCGATTGCCATGGATGAGGGCCTGCGCTTCGCAATCCGCGAAGGTGGCCGCACCGTCGGCGCCGGCGTCGTCGCTTCCATCGTCAAGTAGGTATGAGTGAAGAGGGGCGTTCGGCGCCCCTCTTTATATGAAGGCAAAAGGGAAAGCAGTCATGGAAACCCAGAACATCCGGATCCGGTTGAAGGCGTTTGATCATCGTATTCTCGATCAATCGACGAACGAGATCGTCAATACTGCCAAGCGCACCGGTGCAGAAGTACGGGGACCGATCCCGCTGCCGACCAATATCCGTCGTATGACGGTGCTGCGCTCGCCGCACATCGACAAGAAGAGCCGCGAGCAGTTCGAAATGCGGACGCACAAGCGTCTGCTGGATATTGTCGACCCGACCCCGCAGACGGTGGACGCGCTGATGAAGCTCGACCTTGCCGCCGGTGTCGATGTCGAGATCAAGCTCTAGGAAGGGGCAGGACCTATGCGTAGCGGAGTTATCGCCCGCAAGCTGGGAATGACGCGGGTATTTACGGATACCGGCCGTCATGTTCCGGTGACGGTGCTGAAAATGGACGATGTCCAGGTTGTTTCGGTGCGCCAGCAGGAGCGCGACGGCTACACCGCCGTTCAGCTTGGTGCCGGCGCCGCCAAGGCGAAGAACGTGTCAAAGGCGATGCGTGGTCATTTCGCCAAGGCCAACGTGCTGCCGAAATCGAAGCTTGCCGAGTTCCGTGTCTCTGCGGATGCCGTTCTCGAGGTTGGCTCGACCATCGCGCCGAGCCACTTCGTCGCCGGTCAGAAGGTTGACGTCGTCGGCACCACCCAGGGTAAGGGTTTTGCCGGCGCTATGAAGCGTCACAATTTTGGCGGTCTTCGTGCCTCGCACGGTGTGTCGATCTCGCATCGCTCACATGGTTCGACAGGGCAGTGTCAGGAGCCTGGCAAGGTCTTCAAGGGCAAGAAGATGGCTGGTCATATGGGTGCCGTCCGCAACACCACGCAGAATATCGAGGTGGTTGCGGTCGACGATCTGGAAGGTGTTGTCCTGCTGCAGGGTGCGGTTCCGGGCCCACGTGGTGGTTGGGTGCTGATCAGCGACGCTGTCAAGGCGAAACTCCCTGAGGGTCTGCCATTCCCGGCCGGCCTCCTTGGTGAGGCTGCTCCGGAAGCTGCTGTTGAGGATGCTGCCGAGGCAGAGGCCCCAGCCGAAGCGTCCGCTGCTGAGGAATCCGCTGCTGACGGCGCGCCGGCCGAGGCTGCTGCCACAGAAGAGGGTAAGTCCGATGAAGGTTAAGGTAACAACGCTGGACAACAAGGCCGCCGGTGACATTACACTTGCCGATGAGGTTTTCGCTGTTGCGCCGCGTGCCGATATCGTCGCCCGTGTCGTCAACTGGCAGCTTGCCAAGCGCCGCGCCGGCAACCACAAGGTAAAGAGTCGTGGCGAGATCCAGAAGACCGGTGCGAAGCTGTACCGCCAGAAGGGCACAGGCAATGCCCGTCATGGTCCGCGCTCGGTTGTGCAGTTCCGTGGCGGCGGCGTCGTCCATGGCCCGGTTGTTCGTGACCACGGTTACTCGCTGCCGAAGAAGGTTCGCCAGCTCGGCCTGAAGTCGGCGCTGTCGGCAAAGGCTGCCGAGGGCAAGATGATCGTCATCGACGAGCTGAAGTCCGGTGGCAAGAACGGCGCGAAGACAGCCGAGCTGAAGGCGAAGCTTGCCAAGCTTGGCGCTGAGAACGCCCTGTTCATTGGTGGTGCCGAGCTTGACGCGAATTTTGTCAGAGCGGCCAGCAACCTGCCTTTCGTCGATGTCCTGCCGCAGCAGGGGATCAATGTCTATGACATCCTGCGCCGTGATGTGCTGGTCCTGTCCAAGGATGCCGCGGCCCAAATCGAGGAGCGTCTGAAATGAGCGTTCGTCCGCGCAAACCGGCCAAGGTGTCGCTGAGCAAGGCCGCCGCCTATGACACGATTCTTCGCCCGATCATCACCGAAAAGGCGACGATGGCGAACGAGAACGGTCAGGTGACCTTTGCCGTTCCGGTCACGGCGACGAAGCCCGAGATCAAGGCCGCTGTAGAAATGCTGTTCGGCGTCGAAGTGACGGCTGTGAACACGATCCTGCAAAAGGGCAAGTCGAAGATGTGGCGTGGTCGCCCGGGCCGCCGCTCGGATACGAAAAAGGCGATGGTGACCCTGGCCGAGGGTCAGACCATCGACCTGATGGGAGTGTAGAGCCATGGCTCTTAAGAAGTTCAACCCGACGACCCCCGGCCAGCGTAATCTGGTTCTGGTCGACAAGAGCGACCTTTACAAAGGCAAGCCGGTCAAGAAGTTGACCGAAGGCCTGACAAAGTCGGGTGGTCGTAACAATTCTGGTCATGTAACGGCGTGGCATCGCGGTGGCGGGCACAAGCGCAAGTATCGCATGGTCGATTTCAAGCGGACCAAGACTGGCATGTTCGCCACTGTCGAGCGTCTGGAATATGATCCGAACCGGACTGCATTTATCGCACTGATCACCTACGAAGATGGTGAGCAGAGCTACATTCTGGCACCGCAGCGGCTTGCCGCCGGTGACAAGGTAATGTCCGGCGTTGGGTCCGATATCAAGCCTGGCAACGCGCTGCCACTGGCCAGCATTCCGGTTGGTACGCTGGTCCATAACGTCGAGCTGAAGCCCGGCAAGGGAGGGCAGTTGGCCCGCTCTGCAGGCACGTACGTGCAGCTTGTTGGTCGTGACCGTGGCTATGCCATCCTGCGCCTGACGTCTGGCGAGGTTCGCCTGGTGCGCGGTGAGTGCATGGCATCGATCGGTGCCGTGTCCAATCCGGATCAGCAGAATATCAAGATCGGCAAGGCCGGTCGCAACCGCTGGCTCGGCAAGCGCCCGCATGTCCGTGGTGTCGTGATGAACCCGATCGACCACCCGCATGGTGGTGGTGAGGGCCGTACTTCCGGTGGTCGCCATCCGGTGACCCCGTGGGGCAAGCCTACCAAGGGCAAGCGCACTCGTTCGAACAAGAAGACGGACCGCCTGATTATGCGGCGCCGCAAGCCATAAGGGGCGACAAGACATGGCACGTTCTGTTTGGAAAGGTCCTTTTGTCGACGGCTATCTTCTGAAGAAGGCCGACAAGGTCCGTGAATCCGGCCGTAGCGAAGTGATCAAGACCTGGTCGCGTCGTTCGACCATCCTGCCGCAATTCGTCGGACTGACCTTCGGCGTTCACAACGGCAACAAGTTCATTCCGGTGTCGGTCACCGAGGACATGGTCGGACATAAGTTCGGCGAGTTTGCCCCGACCCGCACCTATTACGGCCACGCGGCTGACAAGAAATCGAGGCGGTAGAGGCAGGCATGGGCAAGCAAGCTAAACCAAGAGCGCTGGCAGACAGCGAAGCCAAGTCGGTGGTGCGCAACCTGCGCGTCAGCCCGCAGAAGCTGAACCTGGTGGCCGCGATGATCCGCGGCATGGAAGTCAACAAGGCGCTGGCAACGCTCAGCTTCTCGCGTCGTCGCATTGCCGGCGATGTGAAGAAGGGGCTGCAGTCGGCTATCGCCAACGCCGAGAACAATCACTCGCTCGACGTTGATCGGTTGTTCGTCAAGGAAGCCTATGTCGGCAAGGCGATCGTCATGAAGCGTTTCAAGGCGCGTGCCCGTGGCCGCGGCGCCCGCATTTTGAAGCCGTTTTCGCACCTGACTATCGTTGTCGGTGAAAGAGGAGACCAGTAGATGGGTCAGAAAGTAAAACCGATCGGTCTGCGCGTTGGCATCAACCGCACCTGGGATTCGCGCTGGTATGCCGGCCGTAACTACGGTGAGCTGCTGCACAAGGATATCGAGCTTCGCAGCTATCTGATGGACCGTCTGAAGCAGGCAGCCATCAGCCGCGTTGTCATCGAGCGTCCGGCCGGCCGTGCCCGCGTTACCATTCATGCCGGTCGCCCTGGCCTGATCATCGGCAAGAAGGGTCAGGACATCGAGCGTCTGCGTGCTGATCTGTCGAAGCGTGTCGGTAGCGAGGTCAGCCTGAATATTGTCGAGGTGCGCAAGCCCGAGATTGACGCCAAACTGATTGCCGAGAACATCGCGCAACAGCTTGAGCGCCGCGTCGGCTTCCGTCGCGCGATGAAGCGTGCTGTGCAGTCGGCTATGCGTCTTGGCGCACAGGGCGTGCGGATCAACTGCGCAGGTCGTCTTGGCGGCGCCGAGATCGCCCGTACCGAATGGTATCGTGAGGGTCGCGTTCCGCTTCATACGCTTCGTGCAGAAGTTGATTACGGCGAGGCGTCTGCCTTCACCACCTATGGTGTCTGCGGAATCAAGGTTTGGGTCTTCAAGGGTGAAGTGATGGCCCACGACCCGATGGCCCAGGACAAGCGTCTTGCCGAGCAGCAGTCCGGCCCGGCGCCGCGGTCAAACGGTTAATCGAGAGGAGTTGGGTAGATGCTCTCGCCGAAGAGAACCAAGTTCCGGAAGGCCCATAAGGGCCGTATCCATGGCAATGCCAAGGGCGGAACACAGCTGAATTTTGGAGCCTACGGCCTGAAGGCCGTGACTCCGGAACGGGTCACCGCGCGCCAGATCGAGGCTGCGCGTCGTGCTATCACGCGTCACCTTCGCCGTGCTGGCCGTGTCTGGATCCGCATTTTCCCTGATGTGCCGGTATCGACGAAGCCTGCCGAGGTTCGGATGGGTAAAGGTAAGGGTTCACCCGAATACTGGGTGGCCCGCGTGAAGCCTGGTCGCATCATGTTCGAGATTGATGGTGTTCCGTGGGATCTTGCCAAGGAGGCGCTGACACTGGCGTCTGCGAAGCTGCCGCTCGACACCCGCATTGTCCGTCGTCTTGGCGACGTAGATTAAGGGAGAGGCTGATGGCAACCGTTAAGGCCGAAGACCTTCGCGCCAAGACCGCTGACGAGTTGGGAGACCAGCTCGTTGACCTGAAGAAAGAGCAGTTCAATCTGCGCTTCCAGACGGCTGGCGGTCAGAGTGAAAACCCGGCGCGCGCACGTGTTGTGCGTCGCGAGATTGCCCGCATCAAGACCGTTCTTGGCGAAAAAGCCAAGGCGGCCACAGCGGCACAGTAAGGAAGTCGAGCAATGCCGAAGCGAGTTATGCAGGGCACGGTCGTCAGCGACAAGAACGACAAGACGGTCACCGTCCTTGTCGAGCGCAGGATCATGCACCCGGTTTATAAAAAGTTTATCACCAAATCGAAGAAGTTCTCTGCGCATGACGCCGAGAACCGCTGCAAGCAGGGTGATACAGTGCGGATCCGCGAGTGCGCTCCGATTTCGAAGTCGAAGTCGTACGAAGTGGTTTACGACGACGCAGCCGCGAACTGAGGGAGGGTTTAAATGATCCAGATGCAGTCAAATCTCGAGGTTGCCGATAATTCGGGTGCACGCCGTGTTCAGTGCATCAAGGTCCTCGGTGGCTCTGGTCGCAAGGTTGCGGGTGTCGGCGATGTCATCGTCGTCTCGGTGAAAGAGGCGATCCCGCGCGGCAAGGTGAAGAAGGGTGATGTGCATCGCGCCGTCATCGTCCGCACCGCCAAGGAAATCCGTCGTCCCGACGGCAGCGCCATCCGGTTCGACCGGAACGCCGCCGTGCTTCTGAACAAGCAGGATGAGCCGATCGGCACACGTATTTTCGGACCGGTGACGCGTGAGCTTCGTAGCCGCAAATTCATGAAAATCGTTTCGCTGGCACCGGAGGTGCTGTAATGGCGCAGAAATTCAAGATCAAGAAGGGTGACCAGGTCATCATCACCACCGGCCGCGACAAGGGCCGCCGTGGCGAAGTGATCGAGGTGCTTCGGACCGAGAACCGTGTCCTCGTACAGGGCTGCAACATGGTCAAGCGGCACACCCGCGCGACGCAGACAAACCCTGGCGGCATCGTCAACAAGGAAGCCCCGCTGCATATTTCTAACGTCGCCCATATCGACCCCGACAGCAACAGCGCTACCCGCGTTGGCTACGAGGTTAAGGACGGCAAGAAAGTTCGGATCGCGCGTCGGTCCGGCAAAGCCCTGGATTAACCGGGGTTAAGGAGACAAAGCTGAGATGAAAACGCGTTTGGAAGAACATTATCTGACGGCTGTTCGCCCGGCTCTCATGGAAAAATTCGGCTACAAGAATGATCTTGAAGTGCCGAAGATCGAAAAGATCATTATTAACATGGGCGTCGGCGAGGCGGTTCGCGACTCGAAGAAGATCGAGATGGCAACCCGTGACCTTGCCGCCATCACCGGCCAAAAGCCGGTTGTTACCCGCGCCAAGCGCGCGAACGCTGCCTTCAAGCTGCGCGCCGGTATGGCGATTGGCTGCAAGGTGACGCTTCGCCGTGAGCGGATGTATGAATTCCTCGACCGCCTGGTCACCGTCGCGCTGCCGCGCGTCCGCGATTTCCGCGGCCTGAACGGCAAGAGCTTCGACGGACGTGGCAACTACGCCATGGGGATCAAGGAACAGATTGTGTTCCCCGAGATCGACTATGACCAGGTTGATGAAGTCCGCGGCATGGACATCATCGTCGTAACATCTGCACGGACGGATGACGAGGCGCGCGAACTGCTCGCCAACTTCGAATTCCCGTTCGTCAAAGCCTGAAGGAACTGATTGATGGCTAAGAAAAGCGCCGTTGAAAAGAACAACCGCCGCAAGCGTATGGTCGCCCAGAAGGGTGGCCGCCGCGCCGCGCTGCGGGCCAAGATCCGCGATCGCTCGCTGCCGATGGAAGAGCGGTTCCAGGCCGTTCTGAAATTGTCCGAGGAGCCTCGTAACAGCGCCCGCACACGCATTCGCAACCGTTGCGAAGTGTCTGGTCGTCCGCGCGGTTATGACCGCAAACTGAGAATGTCGCGCATTGCGCTCCGTGACCTTGCCTCGATGGGCCAGGTTCCCGGTGTCGTGAAGTCGAGCTGGTAAGCGAGGAGAAATAGATCATGGCAATGAGCGATCCTCTCGGTGATATGCTGACCCGCATCCGCAACGGACAGAGTGCTGGCAAGACTGTCGTCTCCAGCCCGGCGTCGCGGTTCCGCAGCAATGTACTGGAAGTCCTGAAGCGTGAGGGCTACATCCGCAACTATTCAAGTGTGGATGTGCGTCCTGGCATCAGGGAGCTGAAAATCGAGCTGAAATACCATGACGGTACGCCGGTGATTTCCGAGATCAAACGGGTCTCGCGTCCTGGCCGCCGCGTGTATTACGGCATCCGCGATCTGCCGCGGGTCTATAACGGGCTTGGCATCGCCATCCTGTCGACCCCGCGCGGCGTTCTGTCTGACAGCGAAGCTCGCACCGCCAATGTTGGTGGCGAGGTTCTCTGTCACGTATTCTAGGGAGGCGGCACAATGTCCCGTATTGGAAGCAGTGCAATTACCATCCCGGCCGACGTGACGCTGTCTAACGAAGGCGGCTTGATGGTGGTCAAAGGCAAAAAGGGCGAACTTTCGACGACGCTTCACAGCGATGTCGAATTGTCGGTTGCCGACAATGTGGCAACCCTGAAGCCGGCTCGCGACACCCGCCAGGCAAGGGCCCTTTGGGGTACCATGCGCGCCAGCCTGAGCAACATGGTTGTCGGTGTGTCCGAAGGTTTCACCCGCAAGCTCGAAATCAACGGCGTTGGTTACCGGGCCGCGATGCAGGGCAACAAGCTGGTGCTTTCACTTGGCTTCAGCCATCCGGTCGAGATGGAAATTCCGGCCGGGCTGACGGTGACTGTGGAGAACAACACCAACATCTTCATCAGTGGCGCCGACAAGCAGCTTCTTGGGCAGTTCGCCTCGGAAGTTCGTGGCAAGCGTCCGCCGGAGCCGTTCAAGGGCAAAGGTGTGAAATATGCCGACGAGTATATCGTCCGCAAGGAAGGCAAGAAGAAGTAGGGCCAGGAACATGTTTTCATCCAAGCAACTTTTCGATCGCCGCCGTGCACGCAACCGCGTTGCACTGAAGCGTGTGTCTTCCGGCCAGCCGCGTTTGTCGGTGCACCGGTCGTCAAAGCATATCTACGCCCAGGTCATCGATGATGCCGCTGGGCTGACTTTGGCCGCAGCATCGACTCTCGATGCCGAATTCAAGGGCAAGGGTGGCACCAGCAACAGCACCGCGGCGGCTGCCGTCGGCAAGCTCGTTGCCGAGCGCGCCAAGGCCAAGGGTGTCGAGATCGTTGTCTTTGATCGCGGCGGCTACATTTATCACGGTCGTGTGAAGGCTCTTGCCGATGCCGCGCGCGAAGCCGGTCTGAAATTCTAGGGAGCACGCAAAGATGGCACGCAATAACGACAGGCAGGATCGCGGCGCTGCGCGCGAGGAGCCCGAGTTTCTCGAGAAGCTGGTCGGCATCAACCGGGTGGCCAAGGTGGTCAAGGGTGGCCGTCGCTTCGGCTTCGCCGCGCTCGTCGTCGTCGGTGATGGTCGGGGCCGCGCCGGTTTTGGTACCGGCAAGGCACGCGAGGTCCCCGAGGCGATCCGCAAGGCCACCGAAGGGGCAAAGCGCAACATGGTTCGCATCCCGCTTCGTGACGGTCGTACCCTGCATCATGACATCAAGGGGCGCTATGGCGCTGGCCGGGTACTGCTTCGTGCCGCTCAGGCTGGTACCGGCATCATCGCTGGTGGTCCGATGCGTGCGGTCTTCGAGGTTCTGGGTGTCCAGGATGTTGTCGCCAAGTCGATCGGGTCTTCGAACCCGCACAACATGATCAAGGCAACCTTTGCCGCGCTCGTCGATATGCAGGCGCCGCGCAGTGTGGCCCAGAAGCGCGGCAAGCGCGTTGGTGACATCCTCGGCAAGCGCAGCGGCGACGACCAGGCCGCGGCGTCCTAAGGGAGAGGGAAGATGGCTTCGAAAACAGTGCGCGTGACGCAGACCAAAAGTGCCATTGGCCGCCTTGGCAGCCAGCGCCAGACCCTGATCGGCCTTGGCCTGAACAAGATCGGTCGCACCCGTGAGCTGGAAGACACACCGGCCGTGCGTGGCATGATCAACAAGGTCAGGCATCTGGTTCGCGTCGAAGGCGAATAAGCGGTACAGCGAAGAGGCGTCGCAGGCGCCATCTAGGAGTAAGAGATGAAACTCAACGCAATCAGCGACAATGACGGGGCAACCCGCAACCGCAAGCGTGTAGGCCGCGGTATCGGGTCGGGCACAGGCAAGACATCGGGCAGCGGTCACAAGGGCCAGAAGGCGCGTTCCGGCGTGTCGATCAAAGGCTTTGAAGGTGGCCAGATGCCAATCCACCGGCGGCTTCCGAAGCGTGGTTTCAACAACATCTTCCGCAAGAAGTATGTTGAAGTGAACCTTGGTCGTCTGCAGACGGCGATTGACGCCGGCAAGCTTGACGCGAAGAAACCCGTTGATACCGAGGCGCTTCTCGGGGCAGGTCTGATTTCCAAGGCGCGTGACGGTGTTCGCATCCTTGGCAAGGGTGAATTGTCGGCGAAGAATCTCGAAATTCACGCCGCGGGCGCCTCAAAGGCCGCAATCGCCGCTGTCGAGGCAGCCGGTGGCAAGATCATTCTGCCGGCAGTCGCCGAGCAGGGCTGAGCAGCAGCGCTTACAAAGGTAGACAGCAGGTATGGCATCCACCGCAGAACGCATGGCAGCCGGCACCGGTCTCGGTGCTTTCGCCAAGGCCGAGGAGCTGAAGAAGCGCCTTTGGTTTACTGTGGGCGCGCTGATCATTTACCGGCTTGGCACCTACCTGCCGCTTCCGGGGATCGATCCTGGCGCGCTGTCGGACATTTTCTCGCAGCAATCATCTGGCATCCTTGGCATGTTCGACATGTTCTCGGGCGGTGCGCTCGGGCGGATGACGATTTTTGCGCTGAACATCATGCCGTACATCACGGCGGCGATTATCATGCAGCTGATGACGGCCATTGTCCCGTCGCTTGAGCAGCTGAAGAAGGATGGCGAGGCCGGCCGCAAGCAGATCAACCAATATACCCGCTATCTGACCGTGCTTCTGGCGACTGTCCAGGGCTATGGCATCGCCGTCGGCCTCGAAGCCGCTTCCGGTGTGGTCAGCGACCCGGGGCTGTTTTTCCGTGTGACCACGGTCACGACCCTTGTCGGCGGCACGCTTTTCCTGATGTGGCTTGGTGAACAAATTACCAGCCGCGGTGTGGGTAACGGTATCTCGCTGATCATCTTCTCGGGCATCGTGGCCGAGGTGCCGGCGGCGCTGGCTGGCACGCTGGAACTCGGCAGGACGGGGGCGCTGTCGGCGATCCTGATCATCGCCATCTTTGTCATGGCGGTTGCCGTAATTGCTTTCATTGTGTTCATCGAACGTTCGATCCGCAAGATCGTCGTGCAGTATCCAAAGCGCCAGCATGGCAACAAGGTGTTTGGTGGCGACCAGTCGTTCCTGCCGATGAAGATCAATGTTCCCGGTGTGATTCCGCCGATTTTCGCCTCATCTCTGTTGCTGATGCCGGTGTCGATCATCAACCTGACCGGCGGTCAGGAAGGTGGCGCCGACTGGCTGGTGACACTGAACGCCCTTCTTGGTCGGGGCCAGCCGCTTTATCTCGGCATCTATATGGGCCTGATCGTCTTCTTCGCGTTCTTCTACACGGCGATCGTCTTCAATCCGCAGGACACGGCTGACAACCTGCGCCGCTATGGTGGCTACATTCCGGGCATTCGCCCCGGCAAGTCGACCGCCGACTATCTTGATCAGGTGCTGACCCGCCTGACGGTTCTTGGCGCGGCCTATCTGTCCTTTGTCTGTCTGCTTCCTGAAATTCTGATCAGCCAGTATTCGATCCCGTTCTATCTTGGTGGAACCTCGCTACTGATCGTGGTAACGGTGACCCTCGATACGGTCGGCCAGATCCAGTCGCATCTGCTTGCGCATCAATATGAGGGTTTGGTGAAGAAGTCTAAGATCAAGGGGCGCAATCGATGAACATCATTTTGTTTGGTGCTCCTGGTGCGGGCAAGGGTACACAGGCCAAGCGTTTGGTTGAAAGTCACGGGCTTGTCCAGCTGTCGACGGGTGATATGCTGCGCGCTGCCATCGAGGCGGGTACCGAGCTTGGCATGCAGGCCAGAGACATCATGGATCGCGGCGATCTCGTCTCCGATGATATCATCCTCGGAATGATTGCTGAGCGTATGGACAGCCCGGAATGCGCCAACGGTGTCATTCTTGACGGCTTTCCGCGTACTGTTGCGCAGGCTGACGGTCTTGGCGCGATGTTTGCGGAACGCGGTCTGTCGCTGGACCATGTGATCGAGGTTCAGGTTGATGAGGGCGCACTTTTTGCCCGTATCGAGACGCGCGCAGCCGAGACCGGCGGATCGCGCGCCGATGATAATGCCGAGACACTTCGCAAGCGTCTGGCGGTATATCACGAGAACACGGCGCCACTGCTTCCCTACTATGAGACAAGGGGATTGTTGCGCAAGGTGGACGGCATGGCACCGATCGATGAGGTCGGCCAGGCAATCGATGCCATTCTGGCGTCATAACAGAGCGTTGAGGTTGACTGTAGAGGGCAAAAGCCTATAATTCGCCGCCTTCGATATTTTGACAGGTGGCGCGGAACCGTCCGGCTGGGCGGAAGTCCGAAACGGTCGTAATTGGACGATGCCGACAAGACGGCACGTTTGCGAAAAGGAGCCAGACAGTGGCACGTATTGCGGGTGTAAATATTCCCACCAAAAAGCGGGTGGAAATCGCACTGACCTATATTCACGGCATTGGCCGGACCAGCGCCAAGGGCATCTGCAACAAGGCAGGCGTTCCTGACGAGCGTCGGGTGGCCGACTTGTCCGAGGATGAGCTGACCAAGCTCCGCGACATCATCGACGCCGACTTCCTGGTCGAAGGTGACCTGCGCCGGAAGACATCGATGGACATCAAGCGTTATCTCGATCTTGGCTGCCTGCGCGGCCTTCGCCATCGCCGCAACCTGCCGGTTCGTGGGCAGCGCACGCATACCAACGCACGTACCCGCAAGGGGCCTGCAAAGCCGATCGCCGGCAAGAAGAAATAACCCGGAACGCCGAGGAGAGAGCATATGGCAAAGCAACCAGCGCAAGGCCGGGTCCGTCGCCGCGAACGCAAGAACATCACCAGCGGTGTGGCGCATGTGAATTCGACCTTCAACAACACCATGATCACCATCACCGATGTGCAGGGTAACACCATTGCCTGGGCATCCGCCGGTGGCATGGGGTTCAAGGGGTCGCGTAAATCGACTCCCTTCGCGGCCCAGATGGCCGCAGAAGACGCCGGCAAGAAAGCCGCCGAACATGGGATGAAATCGCTCGACGTCCAGGTGCGTGGTCCTGGCTCGGGTCGGGAGTCTGCCCTTCGTG
Organism: Alphaproteobacteria bacterium; assembly: GCA_038139365.1. Taxonomy (GTDB): domain Bacteria; phylum Pseudomonadota; class Alphaproteobacteria; order Puniceispirillales; family Puniceispirillaceae; genus UBA8309. The sequence goes on along the minus strand of JAYOST010000023.1, from coordinate 7,464 downwards.
CCCTTCAGGCCGTCGGGTTCAATGTGACTTCGATCCGTGACGTGACCCCGATCCCGCATAACGGGTGCCGTCCGCGCAAGCGTCGCCGCGTCTGACCGACACGGCATCGCCACGCATCGCGCGCCGGCCTTCGGGTTTGGCGCCGCTTACACTGGATATCGTTCGCATAGAGGAACACCAATATGATTGAAAAGAACTGGCTGGACCTGAAAAAGCCGGATGAGCTTGAGATCAAGCAGTCCGAATACAACCCGAGCCAGGCGGTGATCCAGGTCGGCCCGTTTGAGCGCGGGTTCGGCGTGACCATTGGCAACGCGCTGCGTCGTGTGCTGCTGTCATCGCTTCAGGGTTCCGCCATTTCGGCAGTTCAGATCCAGGGCGTCGTTCACGAGTTCTCGTCGATCCCAGGCGTCCGTGAGGATGTGACCGATCTGGTCCTGAACCTGAAGGGTGTTTCTGTCCGCGTCGATGACGACCAGTCAAAGCGGCTTCGCCTCGCCGCCGAGGGTCCGGCCACTGTTACAGCCGGCATGATTTCCGAGACCGCGGGTGTCGAGATCATGAACCCCGACCATGTGCTGTGCCAGCTCGATAAGGGCGCGTCGGTGGCGATGGAGCTGACTGTCACTTCCGGCAAGGGTTATGTGCCGGCAAGCAACATGCGCAGTGAGGATTCGCCGATTGGTCTGATCCCGATCGATGCCATCTACAGCCCGGTACGCCAGGTGGCCTACAAGGTGGACAACGCGCGTGTTGGCCAGATCACCGACTATGACAAGCTGCTGCTGACCGTCGAAACCGACGGCTCGATCACTCCTGAGGACGCTGTCGCCTATGCCGCGCGCATCCTGCAGGAGCAACTGCAGACCTTTATCAACTTCGAAGAGCCGAAGGAGCAGCCGTCTGACGATGACAGCGAGGATCTGCCATTCAGCCGCAACCTGCTTCGCAAGGTCGACGAGCTTGAACTGTCGGTTCGCTCGGCGAACTGCCTGAAGAACGACAACATCGTCTATATCGGTGATCTGGTGCTGAAGACCGAGTATGAGATGCTTCGCACGCCGAACTTTGGACGCAAGTCGCTGAACGAGATCAAGGAAGTGCTCAAAGGCATGAATCTGGAACTTGGTATGGATATTCCAACCTGGCCGCCGGAGAATGTCGAGGAGCTTGCCCGTCGTCTGGACGAGCCTTTCTAGGGCGGCCCGAACGGGACAATTTTGGATGATCCGGCGGGCAAGGGGCCAGCCGGGCAAAGGGAGACAGGAAAATGCGTCATCGTTATGGCGGACGGAAGCTGAACCGTACTTCGCAGCATCGCCAGATGCTGTTCCGGAACATGGCACAGGCTCTGATCAAGCATGAGCAGATTGTGACAACCCTGCCAAAGGCGAAGGAACTCCGCCCGGTGGTTGAGCGTCTGATCACGCTTGGCAAGCGCGGTGACCTTCACGCGCGCCGCATGGCGCATGCACGTCTTCGTGACGACGCGATGACCAAGAAGCTGTTTGACGTTCTGGGCCCGCGCTATCAGGAGCGTGCCGGTGGCTACACCCGCGTTCTGAAGGCCGGCTTCCGCTATGGCGATTCCGCACCGATGGCGGTGATCGAGCTTGTCGATCGCGACGAGGACGCCCGTGGCCAGGATTCTGGCCCAGTGCGGGTCGAGGATGACCTTCAGGCGGAAGACACCGCAGCCTGATCGGCGATGCCATGATTGCATTTAAGGCCGTTTCCACTATTGGAAGCGGCCTTTTTCTTTGCCGTGCGCCGCAGCTTTGGGCAAAGATAGCGCCATGAGCCAGCTTGATCTCGACACCCCGGCGCAGCCCGGACAGGGCGCGCCAGAGAAGGTGGACGCCACCGCGCCGCTTGCCGAGCTTCTGCGCCCGCGCAGCCTTGATGAGGTTGTCGGGCAGGAGGCATTGCTTGGTCCGCAGGGACGGCTGCGCCGGATGCTGCAGGGCGGCGATCTGGCCTCGATCATCTTCTGGGGGCCACCAGGCACAGGCAAGACCACCATTGCCCGCCTTCTGGCCGCTGAGGCCGGCATGGAGTTCGAGCCGATCTCCGCCGTGTTCGACGGAGTGGCGGATCTTCGCAAGGTGTTTGAACGCGCCGGCAAACGCCGCGTCGCCGGTGCCCGCACATTGTTGTTTGTCGATGAGGTACACCGGTTCAACAAGGCGCAGCAGGACGGGTTGTTGCCGCGTGTCGAGGACGGCACTGTCACCCTGATCGGGGCAACGACCGAGAACCCGTCCTTTGCCCTGAATGGCGCGCTGCTGTCGCGCGCGCAGGTGATGCTGGTAGAACGGCTGTCTGCCGATGCGCTGGAAGCACTTCTGGCGCGCGTGGAGATGCATCTTGGCGCGCCCCTGCCACTTGATGACGAGGCCCGCGCCGCGTTGAAAGCAATGGCCGATGGCGATGGCCGATATCTTCTGAACATGGCCTCGTCACTGACCGGGTTGCCGTCTGAGAAGTTACTTGACCCGGCTGGCCTTGCCGCCATTGTCGCCAGGCGTGCGCCGGCCTTCGACCGGGCTGGTGAGCAGCATTACAATCTGATGTCGGCGCTTCACAAGACGCTGCGCGGCTCTGACGCGGATGCCGCGCTCTACTGGTTGGCGCGGATGTTCGCTGGTGGTGAGGACCCGCATTACATTCTGCGCCGGCTGACCCGCTTTGCGTCCGAGGATATCGGCCTTGCCGAGCCTGAGGCGCTGCCGCGCGCCCTTGCTGCCTGGCAGGCCTATGAGCGGCTTGGCAGTCCGGAAGGAGAGCTGGCTGTCGCCAATCTGGTGATCTATCTTGCCACCGCGCCGAAATCGAATGCCGCCTATGTTGCGATGAAGGCCGCCAACCGCGCGGCTGCGGCAACCGGCTCTCTGATGCCGCCAGCACATATCCTGAATGCCCCGACCGGTCTGATGAAGGATCTGGGATACGGTAAGGGTTATGAATATGACCATGATAATCCCGACGGGTTCAGTGCCCAGAACGGGTTTCCCGACGGCATGGAACGCCAGCGTTTCTATCAGCCTGTGGAGCGCGGCTATGAACGTGAGATCGGCAAGCGGCTGGCCTATTGGGACAGGCTTCGCGCCGAGAAGTCAGATTCTGATGACGGGGGTGACGCGGGATGAGCCTGTCGATGTTCGCCGCGGTTGGCGCTGGTGGTGCGATCGGGGCCATGGCGCGCTATGGCGTGGCCCAGTTTTTTGGACCTGGGTTGTTCGGCATGGCCGGGCCGCTGGCGACCCTTGTCGTCAATGTCACTGGTAGCGCCATGATGGGCGGGCTTGCGGCGGCGCTGGCGGCCGGTCTGCCCCTTTCTGAGGCCTGGCGCGGCTTTATCGCGATCGGGTTTCTGGGCGCGCTCACCACTTTTTCCAGTTTTGCGCTTGATAGTGGCCAGCTGGCGGCGCGCCAGGGGGCAGCAATGGCCGGTCTCTATATCGGCCTGTCTGTGCTGCTGTCACTGGCTGCCTTCTTCGCGGCGCAGGCGCTTGTCGGCGCATTGCTGGGGCGGATGCCGACATGACTGGCAAGGCGGATATGCCAGAGCAGGATATGCGGCCAGACTGGTGGCTTGTCGAGGTGCCGGTGGATGAGGATGACACCCGCATCGACAGGTTTCTGCGGCGTCTGGTGCCCGGGTTGACCCAGGGGCCGGTTGAAAAAATGCTGCGCTCGGGGCTTATCCGGCTTGATGGCGCGAAGGCAAAGCCGGCGACGCGGCTTGTTGCTGGCCAGCAGCTTCGCCTGCCGCCACATCTTCGTGATGCGCCGGTGGCCGATTCCGGGCCCAAAACAACCGCCGCCACACCGCAGCTTCACCGGCAGTTTGCCGACATGGTGGTGGCCGAAGGCGCGGACTGGATCGCCATCAACAAGCCGCCCGGCCTGGCGGTGCAGGGCGGGTCCGGCATGACCCGTCATATTGACGGAATACTGCAGGCGCTTGCGGAAGGGGCGGATGACCGGATGCGGCTGGTGCATCGCATTGACAAGGATACTTCGGGGCTGCTGTTGCTGGCGCGCGATCGGGCGGCGGCAAGGCGACTGACCCGTGCCTTCCAGATGCAGGAGATGGAAAAGACGTATCTTGCGCTTGTCACCGGCGCGCCGCCAGAAAGGATGGAAATCAACGAGCCCCTTTTGAAAGGTGGCGGGACTGGCGGTGAGATGATGGTTGTCAGCGCTGATGGCCAGCCGGCGCACAGCCAGATGCGGTTGATCGAGGCGGCAGGTCGCAAGCTGGCGCTGGCGGCGCTCAGGCCGCGCACCGGCCGCACGCATCAGCTTCGCGTTCATATGGCGCATGTCGGCCACCCGATTGTCGGCGACGGCAAATATGGCGGGGCAGCGGCGCATCCCGGCGGTGACGTCGCCAAGAAGCTCCATCTTCATGCCTGGCGGCTCAGGCTTCCCGATGGCACGGCGATCGAGGCCCCGCTGGCGGCACATTTTCAGCAGGGCCTTGATCGTCTTGGCCTTGCGATGCCGGGCGCAGGCTGGCAGTTTGCCTGACATCTGGTGAAGCAAGGTCCGGTGCGATGACAGGAAAGAAGCGGTTCTACAAGACGGTCGGCCTTGCCGAGGAGGAGGGCGGGTTCGCCATCCATCTTGACGGGCGCGGTGTGCGCAGCCCGGCCGGGGTATCCATGCGCCTTCCCAGCCGCGCGCTGGCCAGTGCGGTGGTCGCCGAATGGGACGCGCAGGCCGAAGAGATCGACCCTACGGCAATGCCGCTGTTCAGCCTTGCCGTTACGGTGCTCGACCGGGTGACGCCGCAGCGTGACGCCATCTGCGCGGAACTGACCGCCTATGGTGGCAATGACTGCCTTTGTTATCAGGCTGGCGAGGATCAGGATCTGGCGATCCGGCAGGCACAGGGATGGGGGCCGTGGCTTGACTGGGCACGGACCGCCCTTGGCGCCGATCTTCTGGTCGCCACCGGCATCATGCCGGTCACCCAGCCACAGAACAGTGTGACGGCGCTTGGGCGCGCTGTTGCGGCGCATGACGATTGGGAGCTTGGCATGCTTTACCGGGCGACAACGCTTGGCGGCTCACTTGTGCTGGGGCTGGCGATGGTTCGCGGCGAGATGAGCGCCGAGGCGATGTTCGAGGCTGCCTTCCTTGATGAGCTGTGGCAGACCGAGAAATGGGGAAGTGACGGGGAGGCGGAAGACCGGCGCAGGAATATCCGCGCCGAGCTGGCCCAGGCCGAGAGCTTTCTTGCCCTTCTTCGTGGCCAGGGCTAGGCCGATGCTGCCAGCACATCTGGAACGGCAGCTGTCCGATCTTGACCCGCAGGAACTTGGCCCACATGCGGCGGCGCTTCTGGTGGAATTGCGGCGGGCGGTGCGCGCCGGCCTGCCGCTGACGGTGCTGCTGCTGGCTGCGACGCTGGTTGATGTGGTGGCAAATGAAGAGGCCGGGCCGGCCGGTCATGTGGATGGTGTGGATTTCGCCTATGCCGGCAACAAGGCGGCGCTGGGGTGGCTTCGCGGGCGGCGCAACGAACTTCTTCACCACGAAGGGCCGACGGATGGGCTGATGGGCGAATCGGCCGCGCTCGACTGGCAGTGGCGCGATGCCGAACGCGGGCTGACGGCGTTTCTCGACTATCTTGATGATCTGGTGCGCTACGATCTGTCCGATTAGGGCGCCGGATCCGGGAAATGCGTGGCAAAGCTGTCACGAAGCGCCGCATCCAGCATTGCCATGTCGACATCCACACCAAGCTGGCGCAGCGATGTCACCCCGCCATCGGTGACCCCGCAGGGCACGATGGCATCAAAAGCCGACAGGTCGGGGTCAAGATTGATTGCCACCCCGTGCCAGCTGACCCAGCGGCTGATCCGCACGCCGATGGCCGCCACCTTGTCCATCCGCTCGCCAGCATCGACCCAGATGCCCGGGTGCCCCTCGCGGCGCTGTCCATGGACCCCGAACCGGTCCAGCACATCGATGATCCAGCCCTCCAGCGAGGCGACGTAGGCGCGTATATCCGGGGTGCGCGCGGCAAGGTCGAGCATCACATAGGCCACCCTCTGCCCGGGGCCATGCCAGGTCCATTGTCCGCCTCGGCCAGTGGTATGAACCGGCGTGTTGCCGGGGTTGATCAAATCGGCTTCATTTGCCGACGTGCCTCCGGTCAGCACTGGATGGTGCTCCAGAAGCCAGATTTCCTCACCAGCCGTACCGGTGCGGATCGCCGCCGCATGCGCCGCCATGGCGTCGATCGTCGTGGCATAATCCGCCGGCGAGGGAAGCTGCCGGAATAGGGGGGTGCTGGCGCTGGTCATACGGCTGGTCAGCCTGCCCGCATCAGCCCGCCGGGGCTGAGCGGCATGTGCCGATTCACATCCTTGTAGAGAAGGTAGCGGAACGGTTCCTTCCCGGTGGATCGACAGGCCTGGGGACAGAACGCGCGAAGCCACATGAAATCTCCCGGAACGACGGTAACCCAGTCACGGTTCAGAAGATAGTCGCCCTGCCCCTGCAGAACGAACAGCCCATGTTCCATGACATGCGTCTCGGCAAAGGGGATCACCCCGCCCGGGTGAAGCGTGACGATGTTCACATGCATGTCATGGCGCAGATCGGACGGATCGACAAAGCGGGTGGTGGCCCAGATGCCGTCGCAATCCGGCATCGGGGTCGGGTCTGTCGCGACATCGCTGGTGACGAACGCCTCTGGCGCATCCACGCCTTCGACCGCCACATAATGCTTGCGGATCCAGTGGAAGATGGCGGGCGCGCCATCCCCGTTATCCACGCCATGGAGTGTCCATTGCGTACCAGCCGGAAGATAGGCATAGCCGCCAGCAACAAGGCTGTGGGCCGCGCCATCAATGACAAGCTCGATCTTGCCGCCGGTCATGAAAATCACTGTCTGGGCATGGCGGTCAGGCTCCGGTGCGGTGCTGCCGCCACCTGGCTGTAGCTCTACCAGATAGTGCGAAAAGGTCTCGGAAAAGCCGGTCATCGGACGCGCCAGCACCCAGGCGCGCAAGCCTGTCCAATGTGGCAAGAAGCTGGTGACGATGTCGCACATCACGGCGCGTGGGATCAGCGCCCAGGCCTCGGTAAAGACAGCGCCATGGCTCTCGACTTTGCCTTGTGGTGGCAGTCCGCCCGGGGCGGGGGGATAGGTCCGTTGGGTGAGGGCGTGCTGGGTCATGTGCTGATCATGTGATGTGGTGGTCGCTGTCCCGACATTAGCACAGGCAACAGCATGGCGGAAATGCAGAGCCGACGAGGAGGCGGCAGCGACGCTCGATAATCGGGTCTTAAAGGACTTGATTCACACGGGAAGCGATGACATAAACACGCAACCTCGCGTGCGGCCGTGGCGGAATTGGTAGACGCGCAGCGTTGAGGTCGCTGTGGGTTAATAACCCGTGGAAGTTCGAGTCTTCTCGGCCGCACCATCACCTTCCGAAAAAC
>JAYOST010000022.1:8548-20448 GCA_038139365.1 Alphaproteobacteria bacterium | reverse complement strand
TCAAGACCAATGCTGGTCAAGAGCCTTAAAGGACAGACAAGATGTTTATCCAGACGCAGGACACGCCGAACCCGGCAACGTTGAAATTCATCCCCGGCGTGCCGGTCATGGACAGCGGTACAGCCGACTTCCCGGCGCCGGACAGCGCCGGAAGCTCGCCACTGGCGCGCCGCCTGTTCCAGATCGATGGTGTGCGCGGCGTGTTTCTTGGCGGCGATTTCGTCGCCGTGACCAAGGAAGAGGCGCTTGACTGGTTCGCGCTGAAGCCGTCGATCCTTGCCGGCATCATGGAGCATTATGCCTCCGGCATGCCGGTCATCGAGGCGTCAGCGGCTGATGGCGATGCCGAAGATGAGGACGAGGATGACACCGTCCGTCAGATCAAACAGCTTCTCGACACGCGGGTGCGCCCGGCGGTGGCCATGGATGGCGGCGATATCGTCTTCCAGGGATTTGACGAAGGCATTGTCACATTGCAGATGCGCGGTGCCTGTCAGGGTTGTCCGAGTTCGACAGCGACACTGAAGATGGGCATCGAGAACATGCTCCGTCACTATATTCCGGAAGTCCGCGAGGTCCGCGCTGCCGATTTCTAGGTGCGCATGTCACCCGCGGCGACAACCATGGTGCGGGTCTTTCAGTTTTCATCGAGTGGGTGAGTCGTGTCCGAGACGACAGGAATAACGCTCAACAACAACCATCTTCTCCGCGCCGCGATGGTATTCGTGGTCGTCGGGATCATTGGTCCGGGCCTGTTCAAGCTGAAGCCGCCGCAGTGGCTTGGCAGCGAAGAGCAGCTCGTGGTCGAGGTTTTGGAGCCGCTTCGTGAGGGCGAGGCCTATGTGGCACCCACTGCCCCGCTGGACAAGGTGATTGCCGACGCGGCAGCACCGGCCGAACCGGAACCGGTGAATATGACGGCTGCCACCACGCCGGCGATCGCGACAAAGGTCAATCCGGTCGTGCCGGCCCCCGCCGGGGCGTCTGTTGGCTCATCTGCCAAGATCTCTGGTCAAACCTCTGGTCAAATCTCTGGCCAAACCTCTGGCCAAACCTCTGGGCAATCCTGGATCTCGGCGGAAAAACCTGACGCTTCCGCTCGTCGCGGCCCGAACAGCGCTGATGTCGGCACGCAACTTGCGGCGCTCACATCTGGCGCCATTCCCGAAAAGCCGGCGGTGCGCGCCCGCATCGTTGCGCCAAAGCCGAAGGCGGAGCCGCAACTGGCCCGGCGTCCCGCCAGGCTGCCGGCCGTGCCGAAGGCCGCGCCCGTTCCGGTGGTTGTCAGCCGTGACTTCACACGCCGCATTCCGGATTCGCATGTCGGCCTTCCCGTGAAGCAGCAGAAGGACAGTTTCATTGCCATTACCCTGCCTTTGATCCTCGCCGCAAACGAGGAAATCGCGCAGCGCCGCAGTGCTGTTCGTCGGGCGGCGCAGGCCAATGACCGTCCCGGGCTTGAACTCTGGGCGAAGCTTTATCGGGTGCCGACAGATGGCAAGAGCCTTGCCGAGATCGAGTCCGATATCCTGATACGCGCCGACTATGTGCCGGTATCACTGGCGCTGGCGCAGGCGGCGATCGAGTCTGGCTGGGGCACCTCGCGTTTCGCGCGTCAGGGGAATGCGCTGTTCGGGCAATGGGCCTGGCAGGCCAGCGCCGGTATCAAGCCGGCCGAGGCCTCGAACAGCCGTGCCGTGGTGCGAAGCTTCCCCAATCTGTTCGGATCGGTTCGCGCCTACATGCATAATCTGAACACCCATCCCAGATACGCCACCTTCCGTGAACGGCGCAGCATGATGCGCGGACGCAAGCGTGCCGATCTTGGCTTCCAGCTGGCGAATTTCATGGATGGATATGCGGAAATCGGCGCCGCCTATGTTGACAAGCTGCAGGCGCTGATCCGGAGCAATGAGCTTGGCAGGTTCGAGACCGCGCGCCTCCGCTAGGACTGTCCCGAAGGCTATGCGGACGTCCAGCTACTCGGTCAGGAACTGCCGTCCGAACCAGCGCCAGCGGTTGTCCGGCCCGGGCATCGTGCAATTGACACGCGACCGGGTGCCGACAAGCGGTCCCGGCATCCTGATTTCGGCACGCCGCCCGATGATGGCCACATCAAGCCTGCCATATTTGCTGTTGAAACAACGAAGCTGGCGCTCCTTGTCCATGTCGTCCGCCAGCGTGAAGCCGTATAGCGGCGGGTTCTCGGTCAGCACCACATCCTCCGGCACAACCTGGCTGACCTTCAGCGGCAGCCCGTTGATCGCCAGTTCCAGCCGGTCGCGGTTGCCATACTGTTCGTTCATCGCGAAGCGCGGCAGTTCGAAAAATCCGTCATAGCCATGCGCCACGCCGGAATTCTGGCCAAAAGCCGCCTCGAACTCCGCTTCCTTCACAAGCGCGATGACGTCCAGATTGTATTCGCCGTAGGGATAGGCGAACAGCGTTGGCCGCATGCCAAGCTCGGCCAGGAAACGCTCGTTCGAAACGCGAAGCTCTTCGCGGTTGGCCTCGATGGACAGCTGGTGCATATGCGGATGGGTCTGGGTCTGGCTGCCGATACCGAAACCGGCGGCCTGCCATTCGCGGAGCTGGTCCCAGCTCATATAGGCGCCAAGCCCGCGATCGACCGGCCGTGTCGCCACAAACAGCGTCGCCGGAAAACCGCGCGCCTGCAGCCGCGGAAAGGCCTCTTCATAGACCGACAGATAGGCATCATCGATGGTGATGGCGACGGTCCTGTCGGGAAGCGGGGTGCCGGACCGCAGATGTGCCACGATGTCCTCGAGCGGCCAGACATTGTAGGGCCCGCTTGCCAGAATCTCGAGATGCTCGTCGAATTGTTCCAGCCTGACATTGGTGCTCGGATAATTTTCCTCGCCAAATCTGTGATACATCAGGATCGTGGCGTGGTCGGCGGCAAATCCGCGTGCCACATGGCCAAGAAGGATCGCGGTGGCGAGCGCGAAGACGGCAAGGACACGTCTGTTGCAGAACGAAAGGGTCATCGATTTCATGCCGGCTGGTTGGTGATGCCGCGATCATACTGTGCTAGGCATGGGCGGGCCAGAGCCAGATGCTGTTTTTTGAGCAATCGCGCCACCACATCACGCAAACCGGCTTCAGCAGCAGAATGAAGACAGGAATTCGGGACCAAGAGATGAATGAAATTTCACCACATCCGGTGATTCTGGCCATCGAATCGAGCGCCGAAATGGCGTCTGCCGCGGTCATTGGAGGGGACGCCGCCGCGGTGCAGCACAGCCATATGGCGCGCCATGGCCATGCGGCGCTGATCACCGAGCTGGCGCGCGCCGCGCTGGCCGAGGCTGGCGTCGCCGCCGGTGATCTCACCCATGTGGCAGCGGGACGCGGTCCCGGATCCTTCACCGGGATCAGGGTGGCGCTTGCCGCCGCGAAGGGGTTCGTGATCGCCACAGGCGCCGCTGGCATTGGTGTTTCCTGCCTTGCCGCGATGGCGCATGCGGCTTCCATGTCCGGTGAAGACGATGGTGTGGACGCTGCCAAAGGCACGATTCTGGCCACCGCCGACACCCGCCGCGGCAGTTTTTTTGCGCAGCTGTTTGACGGTGCCGGCCTGCCGATGGGTGACATCGCCGAAATTGACCCCGAAGCGGCGGGTCCCTGTCCCGCAGCCTGGCAGGGGGCCGTTGTTACCGGCGCCGGGGCGGCGCAGATCGCTGCGGCGTTTCCCGCGGCAGGGTTGACGCCGGCTGCCGATCCGGCCGCGATCGATGCGACGCAGGTGGCGCGCCTGGCGGTGGTCAGGCTGGCAGCCGGCATGGACACGGACCCGCTTTTGCCGCTTTATGTGGCACCCGCCTTTCTGGGACCGACGACATCGTGATCGCCCTTCCGTTGACGCCTGATCATCTTGCTGCCATCGCCGCCATTGAGGCGGCGCGGTTCGATTCGCCGATGACGCTCCGCCAGCTTCGTCACCTGGCCACACGCCCGGCCTTCATCGGTTTTGTGATGCTGCCCGACGCGGAAACCGGCGCCGATCCGCTGGCTTATGCGTTGTGTCTTGCCGGCGGCGGCAGTGCTGATCTGGTTTCGATCGCCACCGCCCCCGCATCGGAACGCCGCGGTGTGGCGACACGGCTTCTCGATCATGTCCTGACCTGGCTGAGACAGGAGGGCTACGAGGACATCTGCCTCGAGGTGGCCATCGACAATGAGGCGGCGCTGGCGCTCTATCACCGTCTGGCCTTTGCCGAGGTTGGCCGGCGCACCGGCTATTACCGGCGTGGTGGCGAGCTTGTCGATGCGCTTGTGATGCGGCGGCAACTGCGGCAGGCTGTGCCTTGACCCGCCCTCGTCTCCGGCATAGAACAACCGGCGTTATCCACCGCTTTGCGAAAGAGCCGCGATCGTGACAAAGAAGCTGTTCATCAAGACCTACGGGTGCCAGATGAATGTCTATGATTCCGACCGCATGACCGACGTGCTTGCGCCGCTCGGCTATGCGCCGACGGCAGAGGCGGAGGGGGCTGACATGGTCATCCTCAACACCTGCCATATCCGTGAGAAGGCATCGGAAAAGGTGTTCTCCGAGCTTGGCAGGCTGCGCATGATGAAGGACCGTGCCCGCGACCAGCAGGGACGCCATGTCACCATCGCCGTCGCCGGCTGTGTGGCACAGGCCGAAGGCGAGGAAATCACCCGCCGCGCCCCCTGGGTTGATATCGTTGTCGGGCCGCAGACCTATCACCGCCTTCCCGAGCTTGTCAGCCGCGCCGACCCGGCAGCACGCGAGCGGGCCATCGACACGGATTTTCCTGAAGAGATCAAGTTCGACAAGCTTCCGGGCGAACATGCGCCGCGTGGTCCGGCAGCGTTTCTGTCGGTGCAGGAAGGCTGTGACAAGTTCTGTGCCTTCTGCGTGGTGCCCTACACCCGCGGTGCGGAATTCTCGCGACCGGTGGACGGGATCATTGAAGAGGCCGGCCGCCTTGTCGCCTCGGGAAGCTGCGAGCTGACGCTTCTCGGGCAGAATGTGAACGCCTATCACGGCGAGGCAGCGGACGGCAGCGTCTGGAGCCTGGCGCGCCTGATCCGCGAGCTTGCCGAGATCGATGGTCTGGAGAGAATCCGATATACCACTTCGCACCCGCTGGATATGGAAGAGGATCTGATCCTGGCGCACCGCGATGTGCCGGCGCTGATGCCCTATCTTCATCTTCCCGTGCAGGCCGGTTCCAACCGTGTGCTCGAGGCGATGAACAGGCGGCATGACCGCGACGCCTATTTCCGGATCATTGACCGGCTGCGCGAGGTGCGCCCCGATCTGGCGCTGTCTGGCGACTTCATTGTCGGTTTCCCGGGCGAGAGCGACCGTGATTTCGCTGACACCCTGTCGCTTGTCGACAGGGTGGGGTATGCCTCGGCCTATTCCTTCAAATACAGCCCGCGGCCCGGCACCCCGGCGGCGGTGGAAGAGGTGCAGGTGCCCGAACATGTCAAGGCAGAGCGGCTCGAGGCGCTGCAGCAGCTGTTGAATGCCCAGCAATATGCCTTCAACAAATCCACTGAAGGCCGCGAGATGAAGATCCTCGTCGAGCGGGCCGGCGGACGTCCAGGCCAGGTGGCCGGGCGCAGCCCCTATATGCAGGCGGTCAATATCGAGGCCGATGCCGGGCTTGTCGGAAACATTGTCAGCTGCCGCGTTACCGAGGCCCGGCAGAACAGCATCGTCGGGGCGCTGGCGTGACCAAGCGGGCATCGGCGAAGGGTGAAACTCCCACCTCCATCCGTATGGAATTCGAGGATAATGGCAAGCTGGCTGTGTTGACCGGCGAGCATAATGCCAATCTGGCACAGCTGGAGAGCGCGCTTGACGTCACGCTCGACAGTTTCGGCAACAGCATCACCATTTCCGGACCGGCACCGGCGGCGAAGAAAGCCCGCCATGCGCTGGAGAACATCTACAGGCAACTTGACGAGTCCGGCGATGAACTTCCCGCCGACAGCTCGCTGATCCGCGATGCGCTGCGCTGGGTCGAGGCAGGAGACGCCGCGCCGGCCAATGGTCAGGGGCTGGACACCTGGAAAAAGAAAATCATCGCCAAGACCCCGGGCCAGAAGGACTATCTGGGCCTGCTGCGCAGCCGCGAAGTGGTGTTCGGCCTGGGACCGGCAGGTACCGGCAAGACCTACATGGCGGTGGCCAAGGCGGTGGAGTCCCTGAAGAAGCGTGAAGTCGAACGGATTGTGCTGTCGCGCCCGGCGGTCGAGGCGGGTGAACGCCTCGGCTTTCTTCCCGGTGACATGAAGGAGAAGGTCGACCCCTATCTCCGGCCACTCTATGACGCTCTTTATGACATGATGCCGGCCGACAAGGTCGACAGGATGCTTGTCAGTGGCGAGATCGAGATCGCCCCGCTGGCCTTCATGCGCGGGCGGACGCTCAGCGCCTCCTATGTCATCATCGATGAGGCGCAGAACACCACGCCAGTGCAGATGAAAATGGTCCTGACCCGCCTTGGCCAGGATTCACGCATGGTGATCACCGGTGATCTCAGCCAGATCGATCTCCCCGAAGGCCAGCCATCGGGCCTGGCGGACGCGGTGTCGCGCCTCGATAAAGTTGAAGGCATCGGCATCATCCACCTGTCCGGCAGGGATGTTGTCCGCCACCCGGTGGTGGCGCGCATCCTCGTCGCCTATGAAAGCGACGGCTAGGTGGCGTTACCGACTGGACAGATCACCACAAATCAGGTCACATTCAGGAATGGTGCGCGGGGCGGACTGTCCCGACATCTGGCCTTCTGTATGGAGCGAGCAAATAAACCGGCATGAGTGAAATGCCCCTGGAGCCCGACAGTCCGGACGACGAGTCACATTCGTCCGAGAGCTGGCAAACCGATGGTGGAAGCCATCTGGAAATGATATTTGATCGGACGCTCTGGTCGGCGTCTGACATTGATCTTGCCCGCGCCCGTCTGTGTATCGCCACCGATGTCACCTGCGAGATGTTCGCCTGGCCAAAGCTTGAGGTCGGTGGGCTGTTCTGCGGTGATGACCGGATCCGCGACCTCAACAACATGTTCCGTGGCATGAACAAGCCGACCAACGTGCTGTCCTTTCCGGCGGGTGATGATGATCCGGGTGATGATGATCCGGGAAATGATGTGCCAGAAGATGAGGTGCGCCTGGTGGCGGGCGAGATCGCTATGGCCTTCGAGACGCTCCATGAAGAGGCCCGGCGCGATGGAAAATCTGCAGCTGATCACATGACACATCTCTGGGTCCATGCGCTGCTTCACCTGATGGGTCACGATCATGAGGACGAGGATGAGGCCGAGGCCATGGAGGCGGGGGAAGTGCGTGTTCTGGCCAGGCTGGGCATCGAAAATCCCTACGCTGAGGCCGCACAGGATGCGGTGGTGCTGATACCGCTTGAAGGAGGGACCGGCTGATGCTTCGCAGATGGATCGGCCGGATCATTCCGGCCCTCGCCACGCCATCATCGCCGCGTGCCGAGCTGGAAAACCTGCTGGCGGATACAGGCGCGGACCGCGCCAGTTTTGATGCGCATGAAGGCACGCTTCTCCGCAACATCCTGGGGCTTCGCGACCTGAATGCCTCGGACGTGATGATTCCGCGCGCCGATATCGTGTCGGTTGGCATGAGCGAGAGCTTTTCCGATATCATTGCCCAGATGACCGCGGCGAATCACAGTCGTCTTCCGGTGCGTCGAGAGACGCTCGATGACATTGCCGGCATCATCCACATAAAGGACGTGTTCGCCTATCTTCACGCTGGCGAGGCGCCGGACATCGATACGCTGCTGCGTCCGGCGCTGTTTGTCTCGCCAAGCATCAGGCTTCTCGATCTTCTTCATGAGATGCGGCTTCGCCGTCGCCACCTGGCGCTGGTTGTTGATGAATTCGGCGGTGTTGACGGGCTGATCACGATCGAGGATCTGGTTGAGGAAATTGTCGGCGAGATCGAGGACGAGCATGATGAGGCGGCGCAGCCGCAGATCACCGTCAATGACGATGGCACCATTCTCGCCGAGGCGCGGCTCGAAGTCGAGGCGCTGGAAATCCTGACAGGCCAGCTTCTTGAAGATGATGACCGCGATGAAATCGATACGGTGGGCGGCCTCGTCTGTGCTGTTGCCGGGCGGGTGCCGGGGCGCGGCGAGGTGGTGCGTCATCCGTCTGGCCTGCAATTCGAGGTGCTGGAGGGTGATCCGCGGCGTCTGTCGCTTCTGAAGGTGCGCGGCCTGCCACGCCAGGCACAGCAGGCCGGTGAATAATCTCGCGGATGTGATCCTGCGACTGACCGGATGGCGGCAGCTTGCCGCTTGTCTTCTTGCCGGGGCGATGGCTTCGCTGGCACTACCGCCCTTTGGTCTGGTGCCGCTGGCGTTGGCACTCTCATATCCGGCGCTCTGTATTGCCAGGACAGACAGCACGCGCCGCGCCGCGCTGATCGGGGGTGTTGCCGGGTTCGGCTGGTTTCTTGCCTCGATCTGGTGGATTTCTCTGTCGCTGGTGACCGGGGACAGCAATTTCTGGCCGCTTCTGCCTTTGCCGCTTATCGGCATTCCGCTGCTTCTGTCATTCTTCTGGGTGCCGGCGGCGGCGGCGGCGCACCGGGTTGCGCGGCATGAGGCGGGCCGGCTTGCGGCAGTGATGCTGTGTCTTGGCCTGAGTGAATGGGCCCGCGGTTATGTGGCGACAGGCTTTCCCTGGAATGCCCCCGGGTACCTGTTTGCAGCACATCTGACATTGTTGCAGGCGGCCGGCCTCGTCGGACTTTACGCGCTCAGCCTGCTGGCCATTGGCTGGAGTCTGGCACCGGCCTTCTGGTTGGCCGGCCAGCGGCGCCTGGCCCTTGGTCTTGGCCTGATCCTGCCGGTCCTGATGGTGTATGGTGCGGTCCGCCTTGCCGCCACACCGACGCCGGTGGACGAGATACCGAAGGTGGTCCGGATCGTACAACCGGCGGTGCCGCAGCATGAGAAATGGGACCGCGGCCTTCGCCCGCAGCATCTTGGCCGGCTTCAGGACCTGTCACGAACGGCCAAACCGGTGCCGCCGCTGATCATCTGGCCGGAGACCGCCTTTGCCGGGCTGCTTGACAGGGAAGGCGACCGTCTTCGCCAGACTGCCTGGGAAACGCTTCCCTTTGACGGCTGGCTGATCACCGGTGTGCCGCGCTTTGATTCGCAGCGGCGGCTTTACAATTCGGCAGCTCTGATCCGCGCGGACGGACAGGTCGAGACAGTGTATGACAAGCGGCGGCTGGTGCCGTTTGGCGAATTCGTGCCATTTCGCGCCTTCTTTCCCTTCGCGGATGCGCTTGTCGGGCCGGTTGATTTCTCGCCCGGGGCACAAAACCGTCTGGTGCCGGTGCCGGGCTATGGCAACCTTCAGCTTCTGATCTGTTACGAGACCCTGTTTCCCGGTGTCGGGCGCGGGATAGGAGATGGTGAACTGCGCCCGGACATTCTGGTCAATCTGACAAATGATGCCTGGTTCGGCCATACCCCGGGGCCCTGGCAGCATCTGGCGCAGGCGCGCATGCGGGCTGTCGAGGAGGGGGTGGCGATGATCCGCGTGGCGAATACCGGCATCAGCGCCGGCTTTGATCCTATGGGCCGCGAGATTGTGCGGATCGGCCTCGGGGAGAGCGGCTTTGCCGATCTTGTCGTGCCGCCACCACTGCCGGCGACGCTGTATGCGCGCTGGCGGGATATCCCTCTGATGGCACTTGTTTTTCTGAATATCCTTCTCATAACACGTCTTGACCGTACCAGAACGATAAGGCACTAGGGGTCTGACGGACAAAAACCGGAGACATTCATGGCCTATCTTTTTACCTCGGAATCGGTGTCGGAAGGGCATCCGGACAAGCTCTGTGACCGGGTGTCGGATACCGTCCTTGATCTGTTTCTGGCGGCTGAGCCGGAAGCGCGTGTGGCCTGCGAGACATTCGCCACAACCAACCGCGTGATCATCGGTGGCGAGGTGCGCGCCTCGCGGGACAAGCTTTCCGGCATTCTCGATTCCATCGAGGGCGCGGTGCGCGGTGCGGTGGCCGACATCGGCTATGAGCAGGACAAATTCCATCACGCGCATTTTGAATTCCAGAATTACCTGCATGAGCAGTCGAGCGATATCGCCATGGGTGTCGACAGCGGCAGCGACAAGGATGAAGGCGCTGGCGACCAGGGTCTGATGTTTGGCTATGCCTGTCGCGAGACCGATGTCCTGATGCCGGCGGCGATCCATTATTCGCACCAGGTGCTGAAGCGCCTGGCGGAGATCCGTAAAGCTGATGCCGACTCCATTCTTGGTCCCGACTCGAAAAGCCAGATCACCCTTGTCTATGATGATCAGGGCCGGCCAACCGGCGCGCACAAGATCGTGCTGTCGACGCAGCATGTCGAGACCGCCTCACAGTCTGATATCCGCAAGCTTGTCACGCCTGTGATTGCCGATGTTCTTCCCGAGGGGTGGATGGTCGGTGCCGACGACCTGCTGGTCAATCCGACCGGTAATTTTGTCATCGGTGGTCCGGATGGTGATGCCGGCCTGACCGGCCGCAAGATCATCGTTGACACCTATGGCGGCGCGGCGCCGCATGGCGGCGGTGCGTTCTCCGGCAAGGACCCGACCAAGGTCGACCGTTCGGCGGCCTATGCGGCGCGCTATCTGGCGAAGAATGTCGTGGCCGCCGGTCTGGCCGAGAAATGCACCATCCAGCTGGCTTACGCCATTGGTGTCGCCGAGCCTGTATCGATCTATGCCAATACGCATGGCACCGGCACCGTTCCCGACAGCCGCCTTGAACAGGCGTTGACCGACAGCATGCGCCTGACCCCTCGCAACATCCGCGAGCATCTTGGTCTGAACCGGCCGATCTACGCGGCCTCTGCCGCCTATGGCCATTTTGGCCGTACCGCCGGCGAGGCCGGACCGGGAAGCTTCAGCTGGGAAGCCACCGATCTCGCCGACACGCTGGCCGCGGCCGTCTGACGCCAGACCACCACAGCGCCGGGAGCCGCCCCCCGATCATGGCTGAGAAGCTGCAATTCTATGGGCGGCGCAAGGGACGCCCCCTGCGCCGTACCATGCGCGAGATGCTGGAGACGCGGCTTCCGGCGCTGCGCTTTGATCCCAGTATGCCCGCGGCATCGCAATTTGCTGATCCGGCTGGCGACGTGCCTGATGATCTGTTTCTCGAGATCGGGTTTGGTGGCGGTGAGAACCTCGCGGCGATTGCCACCGCCAGGCCAGACGCAGGATTCATCGGCGCCGAACCCTTCATCAACGGCGTCGCCAGCCTTGTCCGTCATGTCGAGACAGCGGGTCTGACCAATGTGCGCATCTGGGATGATGATGTGCGCCTGATCCTTGACGGCATGGCGGATGCCACGCTGGCCGGGGCCTATATCCTGTTTCCCGATCCCTGGCCAAAGCGCCGCCATGCGGCGCGCCGGATCCTGCAGCCGCTGGTGCTGGACGCGCTGGCGCGCTTGATCCGTCCCGGCGGCAGTCTGATCTTGGCAAGCGATCATCCGGTGGCGAAGAGCTGGCTGCTGCAGGCGGCCTGTACGCATCCTGATTTCATCTGGACTGCGCGGCGCCCGCAGGATTGGCGGACCCGTCCCGATGATCTGGTGCCGACGCGCTATATGAAGAAGGCAGAGCGCGAGGACCGCGTTCCCGGGTGGTTTCTGTTTCAGCGCCGGCAGCACGGTTGACCGCGGCCTTTATCCGCCATTTGTGACCTGCTGCTTCAGACTTGCCATCGCTGGCGGGTGGGTCTATATACTCTGCACAACATGCTGTCGCACAAGACGGTGGGCCACTGGCCCACTTTTTTATTGCCT
Organism: Alphaproteobacteria bacterium; assembly: GCA_038139365.1. Classification (GTDB taxonomy): domain Bacteria; phylum Pseudomonadota; class Alphaproteobacteria; order Puniceispirillales; family Puniceispirillaceae; genus UBA8309. The sequence continues at coordinate 8,576 of JAYOST010000022.1, read as the reverse complement.
GAACACAAGTGGCTTTTGGCCGGACGTG
>JAYOST010000022.1:0-8448 GCA_038139365.1 Alphaproteobacteria bacterium | reverse complement strand
GGCAGCAGGCAGAGTGGGCCGGAACAGCCCGAAGGAAGTGGTAGAGGCATCGTGGCAGAATCACGGATCAGCCAGATCATCGAAGGGGCGGTGACCGATCTCGGTTTCCGGCTTGTTCGTGTCCTCTATTCTGGCGCGAAGGGTGGTCGCAGCCAGCTTCAGATCATGGCTGAGCCGCTGGAAGAGCGCGAGATGACGGTCGAGGACTGCGAGAGCGTGAGCCGCCATGTGGCGGCGCTCCTCGATGTCGAGGACCCGATCTCGGATGCCTACACACTGGAGGTCAGCTCGCCAGGACTCGACCGGCCGCTGACCCGTATCGAGGATTATGATCGCTTTGCCGGCGAGCTTGCCAAGATCACGCTGCGCTTCATGCTTGACGGGCGCAAGCGGTTCAACGGCCGGCTTGGCGGCCTTGACGAGGAAGGCAGGGTTGTCCTTGAGACAAGTTTCGGGCGGTTCGTTTTCGGCTTTGACGAGATCGATTCGGCGCGCATCGACCCGACCGAGATTTTCACCCGCAGGGCGACGGAACGGCAACAGGCCGGGCCGGCCTAGCAACCAGGTTTGAACCAGCAAGAGAGCAGGTAGAGAAGCAATGGATACATCATCGATCCCGGGACTGGAACTGATCCAGGTCGCCGATGTGGTGGCACGTGAAAAGTCGATCGACCGTGAAGAGGTCATGCTGGCAATGGAAGAGGCCATTCAGAAGGCCGGACGTGCCAAATATGGTCTTGACCGTGACATCCGCGCGATGATTGACCGGAAGAGCGGTTCGATCACACTGGAGCGCTGGATCGAGGTGGTCGAGGAAGTCGAGGATGACGCCATCCAGATGAGCGCCGAAGACGGTGCGAAACAATCGCCGCCTCTGGCTGTTGGCGAATTCTGGAAACAATCACTTCCGCCGATCGAATTCGGGCGCATCGCCGCGCAGACGGCGAAGCAGGTGATCTCGCAAAAAGTGCGGGACGCCGAGCGCGCCCGCCAGTACGAGGAATACAAGGACCGCGTTGGCGAAATTGTCGTCGGCACGGTGAAACGTGCTGAAAGCTATTCGATCACGGTTGATCTGGGGCGTGCCGAGGCGGTGATTCGCCGCGAGGAAATGATCCCGCGCGAGAACCTTCGCCAGGGTGATCGTGTGCGCGCCTATATCATCGATGTGCGCGAGGAACCACGCGGCCCGCAGATCTTCCTGTCGCGTGCCTGCAATGAGTTCATGGCCAAGCTGTTCACCCAGGAAGTGCCGGAAATCTATGACGGCATCATCGAGATCAAGGGTGTCGCCCGTGAGGCCGGAAGCCGGGCGAAGATCACCGTGCTGTCGAATGATCCCGGAATTGATCCGGTCGGCGCCTGTGTCGGCATGCGTGGCAGCCGCGTGCAGGCTGTTGTTGGTGAACTGCAGGGCGAGAAGGTCGAGATCATCCCCTTCATTGATGATCCGGCCTCGTTCGTGGTGAACGCGCTGGCACCTGCCGAGGTGGCCAAGGTGGTGATGGACGAAGTCGCGGGCAGGATGGAAGTGGTTGTGCCTGACGACCAGCTGAGCCTTGCCATCGGCCGCCGTGGCCAGAATGTGCGCCTCGCCTCGCAGCTGTCCGGCTGGTACATCGACATCCTGACCGAGGCCGAGGAATCAGAGCGCCGCCAGGAAGAGTTCCGGACCCGTTCGACCCGCTTTATCGAAGCGCTGAACATCGATGATGTGATCGCGCATCTTCTTGTCGCCGAGGGTTTCGTTCTTCCCGAGGAAATTGCCGAGACCCCGATCGAGGAGCTTGCCACGATCCAGGGTTTCGACGAGGGAATCGCCGGCGAACTGCAGGCACGGGCCGTTGAATTTGTCGAGCGTGAGGCGCAACGGATCAATGAGGCTCTTGACGGGCTGAAGGTTGCCGATGACCTGCGTAATTTCGAATATATCAGCCTTGGCATGATGCTGAAGCTTGCCGAAAATGGCGTGCTGTCCCTTGACGACCTTGCCGATCTCGACAGTGACGAACTTGTCGCGCTGTTGTCTGAACATGGTCTGGAGGATGACACCGAAGCCGGCGATATCATCATGGCAGCCCGCGCCCACTGGTTCGATGATGAACCCCAGGATGGGGAAGACGCCCAGGATGGGGATAAGACCCAGGATGGGACCGAGGCAGCAGCGGATGACGCTGGCGAAGCAACCACCGGCGATGAGCCGGCGGCAAGCTAGAGCCATGATCGGGGCGTGGCATGACGGATCGCACCTGCATCCTGTCCGGGCAGAGCCTGCCGCGTGACCATCTGATCCGGTTTGTTGCCGGGCCGGATGGCTATGCTGTTGTCGATCTCGCCGAGAAGTTGCCGGGTCGCGGTGTCTGGGTCGCGAATGGCGCGGATAATCTGCGCAAGGTGGCGGCCAAAAACCTGCTGACACGGCGGATCGGCGTGACGTTCCGTGATGTCGAGGCGGAGATCACGCAGATCGCCGGCCTGATGCGAAAGCGTGTCCTGGCCGCCGCCGGTATGGCACGACGGTCGGGTGGCATGGTTGGCGGGGCTGGCAAGCTGGCCGCCGACCGCGAGGGATTTGCCGGGCTGCTGGCGGCCCCGGATGCCTCGCCTCGGGAACTGACAAAATTACAGTCGCGGCTCGGTGTGGAGTGGACAAGTCGGCTCCTCACCGCAGAAGAGCTTGGCCAGTTGTTTGGCCGGGACAGTCTTGCCTTTGCCGGTATCCGCAGTGGCGGCAAGGCAAAACCGGCAGAAAATCTGCATCGTGAGCTGGCAAGGCTGGAGGGCTTTTCTTGGTCTTCTGCTTGTCAGGCTGGGTGATACCAGTGTATCACACAGCGCATAAAGGCGATCGGGCCGCGAGGACCGTATTGCCGGGAAAGGGTTCGGAATGAACGAAGATAGTGGCAAATCGAAGAAACTCAGCCTCTCTGGCAGCAGGCTGACACTCGGCGGTATTGAAGCCGGGCAGGCACGGGCGAACACCGGTGGTGCCGGACGCCGCACCGTGCAGGTCGAGGTGCGCCGCAAGCGTGCGCCCGCCGCCCCGCATCGTGCCGCCGCGCCGAAAGCCGATCCCGTTGCCGCGCCACCGCAGGCCGCCCCTGAGGTAGCCCCGGCCCCGGCGCCAACCCCGGATGCCGATGACAAGCTGACCGCGCAGGAGCGCGCCGCCCGCGTACGCGCCCTGCAGGAAGGCATGAAAAAACCGGCGGACGCTGCGCCGACTGCCGATGAGGCTGGTGAACAGCCGGTCGCCGAACAGCTGGCCGACGATGCTGCCACTGCCGCCGCCCCGGCCGCCGCGCCGGTCGAGGCCCCCACCGAACCGTTGAGTCCGGAAGAGGCGCGCCGCGCCGCCGAGCTTGCCGAGCTTCGCGAAATCGAGGCTGAAGAAGAGCGCCGCCGCGAGGACGAGGCCAAGAAACACAGCGAGGCCAATGCCCGCCGCGCCGCCAGTGCGCGCCCGGCCGCGGCCACCCCGGCGCCGGCAAACGAACCAGGTGCTGATCCCTTCAGCCGTCGTCGTCGCCAGGTCGAGGAGATGCCGTCGCGCCGTCCGGCCGCACCGCGCCGTGATGGGCCCGGCCGCCGCCAGTCCGGCAAGATGACCATCACCCAGGCGCTGTCGGGTGACGACCAGCGCCGGCAGCGCTCGCTGGCCTCGGTACGGCGGCAGCGTGAAAAGGCGCGGATGCGCGAGGACCAGCAGCCGCAGGTCAAGCAGGTCCGTGATGTGATCATCCCGGACACCATTACGGTGGGTGAATTCGCCAACCGGATGGCGGAACGCACGGCCGATGTCGTCAAGGAGCTGATGAAGCTTGGGATGATGGCCACGGCCACGCAGACCATTGATGGTGAGACCGCCGAGCTGATCGCGCAGGAATTCGGCCACCGTGCCCAACGGGTGTCGGAATCCGATGTTGAAATCGGTCTTGAGGGTGCCCAGGATGACACGGCAAGCCTGAAGCCGCGCCCGCCGGTTGTCACGGTGATGGGCCATGTTGACCACGGCAAGACAAGCCTTCTCGACGCCATTCGCCGCACCGATGTGGCGGCTGGCGAATCCGGTGGCATCACGCAGCATATCGGCGCCTACCAGATCAAGACGCAGGCTGGCAACACGATCACGTTCATCGACACCCCGGGCCATGAGGCCTTTACCGAGATGCGTTCACGCGGCGCCGACATCACCGATATCGTGATCCTGGTCGTGGCGGCGGATGATTCGGTGATGGCGCAGACCATCGAGGCGATCAACCATGCCAAGGCCGCCGGGTGTCCGGTGATTGTCGCTGTCAATAAATGTGACAAGCCCGAGGCCGATCCGAAGCGTGTTCGCAACGACCTTCTCCAGCATGAGATCATCACCGAGGAATATGGCGGCGATGTTTTGTGCGTCGACGTCTCGGCGCTGACCGGAGAAGGGCTCGACAAGCTTGAGGAAGCCATCATGCTGCAGTCCGAGCTTCTCGAGCTGACTGCCAACCCCGACCGTCCGGCAGATGGTGTCGTTATCGAGGCGAAGGTCGAGCGCGGCCGCGGTTCCGTGGCGACATTGCTGGTCCAGCGCGGCACCTTGAAACAGGGTGATATCCTGGTGATTGGTGCGGAAAGCGGGCGCGTCCGCGCGCTTCTCGATGACCGTGGCCAGAAGCTGGACACCGCCGGCCCGGGACAGCCTGTCGAGATCCTTGGCCTGAACGGGACGCCGATGGCCGGCGACAGCTGCGTTGTTGTCGAGTCCGAGGCGCGCGCCCGCGAGATCGCCGAATACCGTACCCGCCAGATCAAGGACCGCGAAGCGGCGCGCGGTGCGCGTGGATCGGTCGAACAGATGCTGTCGGCGATTGCCGCCGGTGAGGCAGAAGAGTTGCCGATCGTCATCAAGACGGATGTTCACGGCTCGCTCGAGGCCATTCGTGTGGCGCTGGAGAAGCTTGGCACCGACCAGGTGAAGGTCCGGATCCTGTCGGCTGGCGTCGGCGCGATCAGCGAGTCCGACATCTCGCTTTCCGTTGCCTCCAACGCCATCGTCATCGGCTTCAATGTGCGCGCCATTCCGCAGGCGCGTGACCTGGCCAAGCGCGACGGTGTGGAGATTCGCTATCATTCGATCATCTATGAGCTGATCGACGAGGTGAAGGCTGCCATGAGCGGCCTTCTCAGCCCAGATACACAAGAAGAGTTCATCGGTTATGCCGAGATCCGCCAGGTGTTCGGCGTCTCGAAGGTCGGCAAGGTTGCAGGCTGTATGGTCACCGAGGGTATCATCAAGCGTGGCTGCAGCGTCCGCCTGCTCCGCGACAATGTCGTGATCCATGAAGGCGCGCTGAAGACGCTGCGCCGCTTCAAGGACGAGGTGAAGGAAGTCCGCGAGGGCTTCGAATGCGGCATGGGTTTCGAGAATTACTCGGACATCCAGGAAGGCGATATGATCGAGTGTTTCGAGATTCGCGAGGTTGCCCGTACCCTCGACTGATCGGGTGCGGACCGCAGATGCGAGGACGACCGCAGGAGCGAAGACGCCATGGCCGGAAAATCGAAGCGGTTCGCCGCACCGAATCTGCCGTCACAACGCCAGTTGCGGGTTGGCGAGACATTGCGTCACGCATTGTCCGAAATTCTGGTGCGTGACAGCTTTTTCGACCCCGACCTGGAAGGCGTGTCGATCACCATTTCCGAAATTTCTGTCAGCCCCGATCTCTCCAACGCCCGCGTCTACACGATGCCGCTCGGTGGCGAGCACAGCGAGACGGTGCTGCCGGCGTTGAACAGGTTGGCACCGGTGATCCAGCGTGAGGTGGCCGCGCGGGTGCATCTGCGGCGGGTGCCGCGGCTGAAATTCCTTCTCGACGAAAGTTTCGAGAATGCGGCGCGGTTGAATGTGGTTTTCAACAGCATCCGCAAAGACGACTGACGCCCGTCGCGATGGCATCACGCAAGGGCAATCCCGTTCATGGCTGGGTCATTCTTGACAAGCCCGAAGGTCTGAGTTCCTCAAAGGCGGTGGGAATCGTGCGGCGCGTCTTCACCGCCGCCAAGGCCGGGCATGGTGGCACGCTCGACCCGCTGGCCACCGGCATCCTGCCGATTGCGCTTGGCGAGGCGACCAAGACCGTGTCCTTTGCCATGCAAGGGGCGAAATCCTACGAATTCACGCTTCGCTTCGGCGCGCAGACAAGCACTGATGACCGTGAGGGTGAGGTGATTGCCCGTTCGGACATCCGTCCCGACGCCGATTCCATCGCCGCCATGCTGCCGCGCTTCACCGGCGATATCGAGCAGCGCCCGCCGATTTTCTCGGCCATCAAGATCGATGGGCGCCGCGCCTATGACATTGCCCGCAAGGCTGTCGCCGACGGGTTGGACAGTCTTCCCGAGCTGGCGCCGCGGCAGGTGCGAATCGACGATCTGGTGCTCCGCGAAGCAGGATCCGAGGACGCGAGGTTCTTTGTCGCCTGTGGCAAGGGCACTTATATCCGCTCGCTGGCGCGTGATCTGGCGACGGCGCTTGGCAGCGTCGGCCATGTCAGTCGGCTGCGCCGCCTGTCGGTCGGGCCATTCTGCGAAACCGACGCGATTTCACTGGATTTTCTGGAAAAGCTAGAGCATAGTTCCGCCGCTTTCGAGCATCTGAAGCCCGTGACGAGTGCGCTGGACGACATCCCGGCGTTACCCGTATCGGCGGGCGAGGCGGCAAAACTCCGTCATGGTCAGACCCTCGCCGCGCTCAGCCCTTCGGCGGAAGCGCGTTTCGAGGATATTCTTCTGGCCGGAACCGGAGTGGCGCTTGCCGGTGGCGTTCCTGTTGCGTTGGTCCAGATCAAGGCCGGCCAGCTGCATCCGCTGCGTGTTTTCAATCTTTGATCTGCCTGCCGGGACCCCCCCGCGGGTGGAGAGACCGAAGGAGGTTTCGATGTCGATTACAAGTGAACGTACTGCCGAGCTGATCAAGGAATATGGCAAGTCAGACAGTGATTCCGGGTCCGCCGCCGTTCAGGTGGCGATCCTGACCGAGCGCATTGTCAACCTGACCGAGCATCTGAAGACGCACAAGAAGGATTTCGGATCTCGCCGTGGCCTTCTGTCGATGGTTGGCCAGCGACGCAATCTTCTCGACTATATCAAGGCTGGCGATGAAGCTGCCTATAAAGAGCTGATCGGCCGTCTTGGCCTGCGCCGCTGATGCGTCGTTAATGCGCTGCTGATCGCGGCTCCTGCAGCCCCAAGGACAAGCCCAAACCGGCCCGGTGGACCACCATCGGGCCGGTTTGCGTTATCCTGACACCCGGCTGTCATCTGTTGATTTCCATTTGCTTTTTGCCGGTCTGCATGTCACAACAGCGCCGAGACAAGAGGAATGACACAAACGCCGGGGCCCGAAGAAGATGGCAGGGGGGCCCAGAGAGACCTGAATCGCGGACCGAGCGAAGGTCGACCACCCCCATTCACATCTCCAGACACTCTCTTGTTGCTGCCGCGTGACCGGTTACGGCCGGCCTGTGCAGCGAGTCTGAAGACTGGGTCCGGCACCATGATGACGAAAGAGATAGACACCAATGTTCAAAATTTTCCGCAAGGAGCTTGACTGGAACGGAACCCCGCTGGTCCTCGAGACCGGCAAGGTTGCGCGTCAGGCCGATGGCGCGGTGATGGTCAGCCTCGGCGAGACCACCGTGCTGTGTACCGCGGTCGCGGCCCAAAGCCCGAAACCAGGGCAGGATTTCTTCCCGCTGACCGTGAACTACCAGGAAAAGGCCTTTGCCGCCGGCAAGATTCCCGGAGGGTTCTTCAAGCGTGAGGGCCGCCCGTCCGAGAACGAAACCCTGGTCAGCCGCCTGATCGACCGTCCGATCCGGCCGCTCTTCCCCTCCTCCTTCAAATGCGAGACACAGGTCATCTGCACCGTGCTGGCGCATGACATGGAGAACAACCCCGACATTCCGGCGATGATTGGCGCCTCGGCGGCGCTGTGTCTGTCCGGCGTGCCCTTCTTCGGTCCGATCGCCGCAGCCCGCGTCGGCTGGATCGATGGTGAATATGTGCTCAACCCGACCGTTGCGCAGATGGACGAGACCGCTCTCGACCTGGTTGTCGCCGGCACGCATGAAGGCGTTCTGATGGTCGAATCCGAAGCGCAGGAGCTGTCCGAAGAGATCATGCTCGGTGCTGTGAATTTTGGCCATGATGCGATGAAGCCGGTGATCGACGCGATCATCGACCTTGCCGAATCCTGTGCCAAGGAGCCGCGCGCCCTTCCCGAGGAGCCTGCCGAGACCGCCGAGATCAAAGCTGTCATTGATGGCTTCGACAAGCAGTTTGCCAAGGCCTATACCATCGCCGACAAGACCGATCGTCAGGCTGCGCTTGGCGCGGTCCGCACTGCGGTGAAGGAAAAGCTTGGCGATGATTATGACGGCGTTCTCGTCGGCAGCCTGATCAAGG
>JAYOST010000021.1:16691-20843 GCA_038139365.1 Alphaproteobacteria bacterium | reverse complement strand
CCCCGGCCATAAAGCAAACCCCCAGCCGCCGGGAGGCAGACTGGGGGCCTGTTTTAAACAGAAGAGGCGCGGGGGGGAGGGCCGCACCAATTCCTGACCCTCACTGTGGCGCAAACATCGGTGCGAATCTACGCTCGGGCGCGCAAAAGACCCTTCCGGATTTCAGAAAGGCAGATGCAACGGCCACCTGTCTCAGGCGGCGCGCCCACGCCCGGCGATCCTCTCGCGTTGCTCCATATTGTCCGCCTCGACGGCAAGCCGCATCCGATGGGCCAGGTCGGGAATGGCCGACATCACCCTTGTCCAGGCCGGAATGAAGGGCGTTTCCATTGGCGAATAGGTGAAGTCGTCACCGGCCCGCATGATGTTCTCGGCAAACAGCTCGACAGCGCGCTCCTCGGCATCGATGTCATAGGAAAGCCCGTTGATCTCGGCATCGGTCTGGTAGAAGCCCACCATGTCCAGCGCCAGACGGTAATAGGTCGCCTTGATCGTGCGGAAGGTATCGGTGCCAAGACAGTGGCCCTGTGTCGCCAGCTTGCGGAACAGAACCTTGGTGATATCGACCGACATCCGCGACAGTCCTGCCGTCCGGTCTTCCGGTGACAGCGGCTGGTGTTTGTGGTCATAGCTGTTCGCCAGATCCACCTGGCAGATCCGTGCAGTGGCCTGGTTGCGCTGCATTTCCGAAAGGATTCCGACCTCAAGGCCCCAGTCAGACGGAATGCGAAGCTCGGGAATCAATGACCGGCGGAAAGAAAACTCGCCAGCAAGAGCGTAACGGAAGCCCCGCATGAAGGACAGATAGTCGCTTGGCCCCAGAACGCGCTCCAGCGCCAGAAGAAGCGGGCCGACAAGAAGCCTGTTGGCTCGGCCATTCATCCTGCCCTCGGCGACACGCGGATAATATCCCTTGCAGAATTCAAACTGGAAATTCGGGTTGGCCATCGGATAAAGAAGGCGCGCCAGCAGACGGCGCTCATAGGTCAGCACATCACAATCATGTAACGCCACCGCGTCGGCCTTGCCGCGGGCATTGACGAGACCTATCGAATACCAGACATTGCGGCCCTTTCCGGCCTCCGTCGGTCCAAGCCCGACCTCCTCCAGCTCTGCCTGGATGGCGCGCAGACGTGGTCCGTCATTCCACAGGATCGAAAAGGGCATATTCAGCGCGGTGAAAAAATCATAGGCATATTCGAACTGGCCCCGGTCGGCTTGATCAAGGCCTACCACCACATGGTTCAGATAGTTGGTTCTGCTGATCTCTTCGACAATGGCGGGAAGGGCGTCGCCTTCAAGTTCGGAAAACAGGCATGGCAGGACGATCTCCATCGGCCGGTAAGCAGAAAAGAGCTTCAGCTCTGCTTCCAGCTCCTCGGTTGTCCGCGATCCGAAATCGTGAAGCGTCGCGATGGTTCCGTTCTGGAAAAAATCCCCCATGTCATACTCCTCTTCTCTGTTGCACTGTGCTCACCGCCTCTTTCGCCGCGATGAGCCAGCCTTCCGGCGCCGGTAGCGGCGCGATAATCACTGTTTTTGGTGGATCGGGAAGCTGCAGAACGGGCGCGCCGGGGCGCGGCACCACACAAGCAACATCCACCGTGCAGAGCATGGCGACATCATTTTCGCTATCGCCAAAGCCGATCATCGAGGATGCAGCCATGCCGGTGGCGTGGGCGTCCCGTATCAGGCTGTTGAATGTTGATTTGTCATGGCGTGCCGACAGGCAGCAGACCCGCCCGCCCCGGTGGACCGACAGCCCGGAGCGATCCGCCTGGGCGCGTAATCTCGCGAACGCCTGATCATCACCCTCGAAACAGAACAACACCGAATATTCACGCGCCAGCGCCCGGTCGAGGTCATCACCTGACAGTCCCAGCACCGCCGTCTGTTCCTTCGTGCCGATCGCATCAATGAAAACACAGGATCGGCGCAGATCATAATCTATCGCCATGATCCAGTCAGACATCAGTTCATCGACCGGCCGGCCGGCCACAACGCATCGCGGCGTGGCCTTCACACCGTTAACACCAAGAAGGTCGGCATTGACCAGCGCGGCGCCGTTCTCGCAGATGAAGGGCAGCCTGACGCCAAGACGCCGACAGAAATATGCGATTTCCGCCCGCGTCTTGCTGGAGTTGGGAATGATCGGAACGCCGGCCGCCAGAAAAGCCAGAAAATCCTCACGGATAGCCGAAAAGGCGAAATCATCATGGCCGAGCAAGGTCCCGTCCAGATCGGTGATGAAAATAGTCGACATGCCAAAGGCCCCGCACCTGACTTCAAGACGGGACAAAATCAGTCACAAGGGTGAAAAAGAAAACTGTTCAATATGCAGTCTCATGCTGCAATTTTTGCATCACAGGATTGCTGAATGGCAGCTTAAGACGCCTCGCGGGTCACCAGAAAAGTCACATCATGCTTCACCCCGGGCGTGGACAGCGCCTCGACCCGGCCAAACCGGCCTAGCGCCGCCAGCATCGCTTCACGGTCGGCATAATAGATCTGGTTGGTTACTCCGGTCTGCGTGCGACACAGAAGGTTCAGCGCCAGGCCCCGCCTGCAACGCGGCCAGGTGCCGGCAAGACAGTCGATGATATAGGGCGCCCAGCGTTCCACATCATCGATCAGGCACAGGTTGAATGTGCCGGAGAACACAGCGTAGTCGACAGGCGCCGCCGGCCCCCGTCCCAGCGTGAAGCGCGGCGCATCACCGCCGAAGCGGGCGCGGCATTCACGGATCATCGCGCCATTGATATCGACCCCGTGATACCCCCATGACGACAGGCCGGGCCGGGCCCGCATATAATCCAGCATCGCCCCGTAGCCACAACCGATATCGGCGATCACCGGGGCGGTATCAGTACGGCCCGCCGCGACCAGATCGCGGCTGATCATCCCCAGCAGGGCGGCAAAGCGCGATTCCTGGCTTTTTCGTGAATTCCAGAAAACCGCCTGTGGACTGGCGCCATGGCGGCGCAGGCTTCTGCCATAAGCTCGGTTCAGCCCGGCTTCGATCGAACCAGGCAGGAAGACACGCATGATATCGGCAATCGACAAGGCTGTTCCCTTTCCCCTTGCCCTCAGTCTAGGATGAGATCGGCCGTCCGCAAAGCCATCCTTGGCGGCATCACAGGAGAGATGGAGACCATGCCAGGATTCACCGGAAAATGCCTCTGCGGCGCTGTCAGCTACCGCTCCACCGAAGACCCCATTGTCGCCATCAACTGCCACTGCGAGGATTGCCGCCGGTCAACCGGAGCGGTGTTCGGCACCAATGTTCTGGTGCCGGAGGCAGGCTTTGAACTCAGTGGCGAGGTGAAGAGCTATCAACACACCGCCGACAGCGGCAACATCATGACGAAAGTCTTCTGCCCGAATTGCGGGTCGCTTGTGTATGGCACCGGCACCGGCAGGCCGAACATCATCTCGGTACGCGCCGGCAGTATCGATGATGCCGACAAGATCGCCCCGTCGATCAACGTCTTCCTCGACAGCAAGGTGGCGACCACGCCGCTGAATGAGGATATCACCTCCTGGCCGCGGATGCCGCAACCGGCACCGCAGAAGGACTAGCCGTAGCGATACGGACGTCTGGTGCGGGTTACGGATTCTGGATGTCCGCAGGCGTAAGGCTCTGATAAAGCTGCAGCCGAAGCCACTGTTCCTCGTTCATCAGATTGGCGTCGGCAAGCCGGATTGTCAGATTGCGGACCAGCGCCCGCAGCACCGGATCTGCCGCGCCAAGCTTGCGCCGCATGGTGCCGGCGTCAATCACGTCGATGACAGCCGTTGTGGCGGTAACCGCCTGGGCGGTGCGCTCACGCTCTCCCATGATCGATGCCATTTCTCCGAACAACTCGCCGGCGCCCAGCGTCGCCAGGACCAGCCCCTCACGCGAAATGATCTCGACCGACCCGGTGTGGATCAGATAGAGCTCATCGCTCCTGTCGCCAAAATCGAAAATTACATCGCCGGCCTTGAACGGCTTGCGGACCATGTTCATGACAAGCTTCATAACGCATCTCTCAGGTCCCGGGCACCAGCAGCGCCAGGTTGTGGTTGTTATTGTTCCCGTATCTCGCCCACCAGATAAAGCGTGGCATGTCCGGAGATCAGCACACGGTCACCGGCAATACGGCACCACAG
>JAYOST010000021.1:0-16591 GCA_038139365.1 Alphaproteobacteria bacterium | reverse complement strand
GCCCCGAATGCCATGCCCCAAATGCCATGCCGGCTCGACAAGCTGCCAGCGTCATGCCAGCATCATCAGGGTGGCCAAGGCCCCTGCACCGTCCCGATCCCTGTTTCAGAAAGCCGTGCCATGACCGGAACGTCAGACTTCACCGGACCCGAACTGTGCCGCCATCAGGCGCATGAAATCATTGATCTTCTGAAACGTGGCGAGATCAGCCCGAAGGATTGCCTTGATGCCGCCTTTGCCCGTATCGAGCAGGTCGAACCCGCGATCAACGCGATGCCGACCACCTGCCGCAGACGCGCCTATGATGCGGCGGACAGCCTCGAAAGATCACATGCCGGCAAACCGGGCTTTCTGGCCGGACTGCCGATTGCGATCAAGGATCTGACGCCGGTTGAAGGTGTGCGCACCACTTTTGGAACCAAGGCATTTGCCGATTTCGTGCCAGCGGCGAGTGATCCACTTGTGGCGCGTCTGGAATCGCGCGGCGGCATTGTCGTCGGCAAGACCAACACGCCGGAAATGGGCGCCGGTGCGAACACCTTCAACGCTGTCTTCGGGGCAACGCTCAACCCGTGGAACACGCATCTCAACCCGGGCGGATCCTCCGGCGGGGCGGCGGCATCGCTTGCCACCGGCGAGGTCTGGCTCAGTCACGGCTCCGACCATGGTGGCAGCCTTCGCACGCCGGCTGGCTATTGCGGCATTGTCGGGCTGCGGCCAAGCCCGGGACGCGCCGCCAGTGCCGGCCCGGCCGGGTTCATGACCGAAGGCGCGCAGGGCCCGATGGCACGGTCGGTTCGCGACTGCGCGCTGTTTCTCGACAGCATGGCAGGTCACACCCCGGCGCACCCTCTATCCTATCCCGCGCCCGCATCCGGCAGTTTCGAAGATGCGGTGATTGCCGCATCGCCGCGGATCCGGATCGGCTTCTCGCCCGATTTCAACGGCATGGCCCAAGCCGATTCCGAAGTTCTCGACCATCTGCGCGGCGTGCTGCGCCAGATGCAGGCGAACGGGGCCGAAGTCGAAGAGACCTGCCCCGACCTTGGCAATCTCGAGGCCACCTATTACACGCTTCGCGGCATGGATATGGCGGTGGCCTTCCACAGTATGCCGGATGACGCAAAAGTGCATTTCAAGCAGACGCTGACCGACAACATGGCCTATGGGCGGGCGATGAGTATCGATGATGTCGCCCGTGCGCAGATCGACAGGACCGTGATCTACAACAATATGCGCAGCTTCTTCGAGAGGTTCGATGTGCTCGCCTGTCCGGTGGTGGGATGCATGCCGCATCCGCAGACCGAGGAGTGGGTCAGCGAGGTTGGCGGGGTCACGCTGACAGGCTATATGGACTGGCTTCGCTTTGCCTTTCTGGCGACAACAACCGGGCTTCCGGCGGTCTCGGTTCCAGTCGGGCCGGGCCCACGTGGCCTTCCCATCGGCATTCAGCTGATCGGCAAGCCGCGCGGCGAGGCGGCGTTGCTGGCCGCGGCGGCGGCTTTCGAGACAGTCACTGGCGGGCCGAAGACACCAATTGATCCGGTGGTCAACTCGACGCAATAACGGCGGCTGACATTTCTCAAACCGGTCGGCGGCGAAAAATCCGCCCGTCAGTCACCAGCAGCGCGGCGATGATCAGGCCAAGACCCAGGATGTGCCGCATCAGCAGCACCTCACCAAGAAACGCGATGCCAAGAAGGATCGCCCCCGGCGGGATCAGGATTGTCACCAGTGACAGGTTGGTGGCCCCGGCCGAGGTCAGGATCCGGAAATACAGACCATAGGCGAAGGCGGTCGAGATGCTGGCAATCCCCAGCACGGCGAGAATCGTCACCATGCCAGGCACCTCCATCTGCCAGGGCCTGTCGAGCAGCAGCCAGAGCGGCAGCAGCACGACACTGGCGCAGACAAGCTGGCCAGCGGCTGTCGTCATCGGTTCCACGCCAAGGGTGCGGAAGCGGCGTGCGAACACCGCCCCATACCCGTAGCTGAGCGACGCGCCAAGAAGGGCACAATAGGCCGCGAGCGTCGCCCCGGAATCACGCATCACGCCACCACCGACCATCACCGCCACGCCGGCAAATCCGATCAGCACGCCAGCAGTCCGTGCCGGTGACATGCGTTCATCATCGGTCAGGAAATGCGCCACGATCACGGTGAAAATCGGCGTTGTCGCATTCAGGATCGCCGCCTGTCCGGACGAGATGTAGCCCTGGCTCCAGACAATCAGGCAGAAGGGAAGGACATTGTTGAACATTCCCATCATCAGGAAGGCACGCCAGATGGCGGCGCTGCGCGGCAACCCCGTCCCACGCCAGATCAGCCAGGGCACCAGCATCAGGCTGGCGATGCCGACTCGCCCGATGACGATGCTCATCACCGGAAGTTCACGGACAGCGACGCCGTTGAAGAAGAAGGATCCGGCCCAGACAAGCGACAGGGTGATCAACATCGCCCATTCGCGCGGGCGCATCTGCCTGTTGATCCCCGTCTGCGTCATGCCCCACCATGATCACGAAGCGTGGCCAGACTCATCAGCTGGCGGCCGTCAGCATCGAAATTCGCCGCATCAAGCCATGATGTGAACGCCTGTCTGGCGGCTGGCCATTCGCTGTCCAGGATCGAAAACCAGGCGGTATCCCGGTTCCGCCCCTTGACCACCGCAGCCTGCCGGAAGACACCTTCGAAGGTAAAGCCAAGCCGGCGCGCCGCCTGTTTCGAACGCTCGTTCAGATCGTTGCATTTCCATTCATACCGGCGATATCCCCAGCCGTCGAACACCTGGCGCATCAACAGAAACATCACCTCGGTGGCGGCCGGGGTGCGCTGCAGCGCCGGCGCGTAATTGATGTGACCGACCTCGATCACGCCATTCTTCGGATCAATCCGCAGGTAGCTTGCCATGCCGACAGCACGGCCACTGGCAAGATCGATGATGGCGTAGAACAGCGGATCGCTGCCAAGACACCTTTCAATGACAAATGACTCGAAGCTGGCGATACTCTCGAACGGGCCGTAGGGAAGATAGTCCCACACCACCCCATTGCGGTCGGCAAGATAGGCCTCGTGCAGGTCAGCCGCGTGATCAAGACGCAGCGGTTCTATCCGGCAATGGCGGCCATCAACCGGACAGGGGTCCGGTGACTGGGCGCCCGACCATCCCGGTACTGACCTTCCCGGCACCGACTTTCCCGGTGGCGGCCTGCCGAAACCGGTGTCAGAAGAAGGGTGATGGTCGGAGCTGTGGGTCATGTCGGTGGGTCAGCAGTATTTCTCGGGCCCGATCCATTGCGCCTGTGAGTAGCGGTCGCCATGCGCCCAACCAACCGGAAGCGCCTCTTCAATGGCGGCCAGCGCGGCAGCATCGAGATCAAGCCTCGCGCCAGCACAATGTTCCCGAAGATGATCCGGCGAGCGGGTGCCGGGGATCGGGATCACATGATCCCCCTGATGGATCAGCCAGGCGATCGCCAGCGCGGCGGCGCTTGTGCCCATATCGGCGGCCAGCTGGCGGAACGGCTTTCCGGCTTCGATGTTGGCGCTGAGATTCGGCTCCTGAAAGCGCGGGTTCACTTTCAGGAAGGGAAGCGTAGCGGCCTTTTCCGGGGAACAGGGCCTGTCGGTCAACAGTGAACGTCCGACCGGCGAAAAAGCGACCAGCGCGGTGCCAAGCTGCTGCGTGGCTTGCACCAGACCCAGTTCGGGGAAACGCACAGCCAGTGAATATTCGGACTGCACCGCCATCACATGATGCACCGCGCTGGCGCGGCGCAGCGAGGACGGCGCAATCTCGGAATAGCCGAAACCACCGATCTTGCCCTTCTTGATCAGGCCAGCCAGCGTTTCCGTTACCTCTTCGATCGGGATGTCGGGATCACGGCGGTGAACATAGAACAGATCGACCTTCTCCAGACCAAGCCGGCCAAGCGACGCGTCAAGCTGTTCTTCGAGATGCGCGGCGCTGTTGTTGAAGGTGCGCGCGCCGGTGTCAGGATCCTTGGTGATGCCACCCTTGGTGGCGATGGTGAACATGTCATGCCTGGCTGCCCCCTGTTTTGCCAGGAACGTGCCGATCACGCTTTCCGAAACGTGCGGGCCATAGACATTGGCGGTGTCGATATGCGTCACGCCCTCGTCAAGGGCTGTTGCCAGAATCGCGTGTGACCGGGCCTCGTCGGTCTCGCCATAGAAATTGCTGAAGGACATCGCGCCGATGCCGATGGCGGAAATCTGCGGACCGCCGTTGCCAAGCTGTCTTTGCTTCATAAACCTTAACCTAACCAGATGTTGCCGTGGCGCCGGACGGCACCACGGGTGGAAACAGAAAGGCTAACATAGCATGCGGGTTTATTCGAAATCACCACGGCAGATAAAAATCGCCGTCGCCACATTGTTTTCAAGCTTCATTGTCTCGACAGTGGCGATCTCATAGCCCTCGGCGACGCAGGCATCCTTCGCCAGGCGGCGCACCTCGATCGGTGGTGACAGAAACGCTGAAAACTGCGTGTCCCATTCAAAAGTCAGTGCCGTTGGCTCTTCAACCGCTTCGACAGCCGTCACCCCGGCGCCTTCGTCTGTCTGCCCGGCGGCAACAGGGTCCGCCGGTGCCGACGAAGTGGACGGCGCTGGCATTGGGGCGCATCCTGCCAGCGCAAGGCTGGCCAGAACGGCAAGGCAAAGGCGAGTTGTGTTTCCGCACATCCACATACTCCGCGATACGGGTTGGTGTGGCTGGCACCTGGCACCAGCGGCTGACCATACTATTTGCATTTACAAATACCCGTAAAGTAACAATCCGGCGCAACGCAAGCGGAAATCGATCAAAATAAGCGTTCGGTCAGGCTGATCCTAAAAGCAGGCCCTAAAGGCGGGGCAAACTGGCGGGTCAAACTGGCGGGTCCTAAAAGACCAGAAGCGCGGTACAGATCACCACAAGGACCGCCCCGAACCAGGCGCCTGCTGCCGGCGGCATTCCGGTGCGCGCCCAGATGAAGGGCAGAATCAGCACCGGCGAGGTGGAAGACAGGATTGTCACCGTCGCCACGCTGCCTGTCTCAAGCGCCGCCAGCAGCAACGCCGCCCCGACGCCAAGCCCGAACAATCCGTTCAGGCTGATCAGCATGACAAGGTCACGGCGCGGCAGCAACGGCAGCGTCCGGCGATTCGGATCAAACGGAAATGTCAGCCAGAAGACCGCCGCCGCCACCGCCACACGGGCCAGGGTCGCGGCCACCGGATCCACGCCGGCAGCCATCACCGGGCGGATGAAAATCACCCCAAAAGCCTGGCAGACCGCGGCAAGAAGCCCAAGCCCGACTCCGATCCACAGCGGCGGCCTGATCACCTCCCACTGGTGCGCAAGGTCGCGCCGCTTGCCATAGATCACCGCAAGGACAACGCCGAGGAAGCCGCACAGCACCGCCAGCCACGTCGTCAGCCCGACATTTTCGTCAAGGACGAGCCAGCCAAGCAGCGCCGCAAACACCGCATTTGTGGCGAACAGCACATTTGTACGGCGTGGGCCCATCCGCCGCATCGTGGCAAACAGCAGGAAATCGCCAAGAACGATGCCGGTTAGTGATGACAGCAGGATCGATCCCCAGAATTCAGACGGGATCTGCGCTGGCCGGCCGCTCAGCACCAGCAATGCCCCCATGATCACCATTGCGGCGATCATCCGCAGCCTGTTGAAATGAAGCGATCCGAACTCGGTTGCCGGGCGATGCGAAAACAGCGCCGCCAGCGTCCAGCTGAAGGCGGCACCAAGCGCGAAAATGGCGGAAGCGTCGATGATCACGGAGCCGTTCTGTCAGCCTATCTCAGGCGTGTCAATGCACCGCCGCGCGGTAACGCATAGGTGGGCACACAGACGCACGGGCAAGCCTGATCAAGGATCAAAACAGCGGCCAAAGCCAGGCATGCAGGATCAGGCATGCGGGATCAGCTACGCTCGGTCAGCACGCAGGGTCAGGCACGTTGGGTTAGCCGCGTTGGGTTAGGCGCGTGGGGCGTGCTTGCTGAGGATCCGCTGCAACGTACGGCGATGCATGCGCAGGCGGCGCGCGGTCTCGGACACGTTGCGACCACATTGCTCATAGACCCTCTGGATATGTTCCCAGCGCACACGGTCGGCGCTCATCGGATCCTGTGGTGGCGGCGGCATGCCGTCACCGGTGTGCCGCAACGCGGCGGCGATGCTGTCCGGATCGGCGGGTTTGGGAAGATAGTCAAGCGCGCCAGCCTTTACGGCCGCGACCGCGGTGGCGATGTTGCCAAAGCCCGTCAGCATCACGATCTTGCATTCGGCCCGCTTGGCCCGAAGTTCGGACACAAGATTCAGCCCGCTTCCATCCTCGAGCTTCATATCGAGAATGGCGTAGGCAGGTTGCGTCTTGCGGACCATATCGACGCCTTCGGCGACGGATCCAGCGTCGTAAACTTCGAAACCACGCGTTTCCATAGCCCGCCTCAGCCTGTTGCGAAGCGGTGCATCATCATCGAGAATAAGTAGCGAGTTGTCCTGCAAAACAATCTCTTTCCACACTGAAAACTACATGTTTACAAGCGTTTGGCGCGGAATGTTAACGGTCACCTCACCGCCTCCGGCTTTGCGGTTCCCGTATAATATTGATCCACCAAGCGACTCAATCAAGGTGCTGGCGATAAAAATCCCCAATCCGCGATGTCCGCCCTCGGTGCCGCGCGAACTATTCCAGGGCGCTCCGACGCGTGCCAGCACCCCTGCTGGAAAGCCCGGACCATCGTCGCGAATGGTCACGATCACGTCTTCCACGCTGCAGCGAATCAGCACTGTAACAACCTCTGAGGCGAAATCATTGGCATTTCGAAGAAGGTCCTCAAGCGCATGCATCAGCTCTGGTCCTCGTCTGACGAGCGGCATCGGCATTGCCGAACGTTCATCAAACTCGATGAGAAACTGCGTCTCGGTGACGCCAACCCGGACCGCCAGAATTTCCTCGATCACACCGGAAAGCGGGATCGGCGTTTCCAGGTCGAGATCTTCAGCCGAATGATAGTCGTCAAGCTCGCCAAGGATGACCCGGCAGCGCTCGATCTCGGCGCGCAGCAGCATCACATCCTCATAGATCGGATCGTCCGGCGAGACCTCACGCGACAATTCATGCCCGATCACGGTGATGGTGTTCAGCGGCGAGCCGAGCCGGTGCGCCGCGGCGGTGGCAAGCGTGCCAAGCGCCACAGCCTGTTGTTCCTTGGCCAGCACCAGACGGGCCTCGGACAGGGCCTCATCCAGACGGCGCGCGCGCGATGCCACCCACCAGGCATAGCTTCCTATGAAGCTGGCCGACAGAACCATCGCCATCCACAGCCCGACGAGATAGAGGTCGGCCTCGCTGCCATTGAGGTCGCCAAGCGGCAGCGGATGATTGAACAGTGACAGGAAGGTCACGCATCCACCAACCAGCCCGATCAGCATCAGCGTTTCGCGGCGGCGCAGGATCGTCGCCGAGACCACCACCGGTGACAACAGCAGCACCGAGAACGGGTTCAGCAGCCCGCCGGTGAAATAAAGAAGCGCCGTCAGCTGCCCGACATCGAAGATCAGCGCGACAAAATTCTGGTCACGCTCATGCTGGATGATCATCGTGCGCCGCGTCTGCCACACATTCATCGCCACCGACAGGCCGATGACGAACAGCGACTGCGCGATCGGAATGTTCAGCTCCAGGACAAGGAAGGTGAAGAGCAGCGCCAGCAGCTGGCCGGTAAGGGCCAGCCAGCGAATGTTGAGGATCAGCCTTGCGTCAACGGTGCTGGGCGGTGTGCCCCGCCGTTCCCGCGGCCCCAGCAGTGAGCGGACGCCGTCAGCGCCTGCCCATGCCCGCTCACTGGCTCGCGGCTGTCTGGCCATCTAGCTGACGTCAGACATCGAGATTGGCCACCCTCAGGGCGTTCTGCTGGATGAA
This sequence comes from Alphaproteobacteria bacterium, assembly GCA_038139365.1. GTDB lineage: Bacteria > Pseudomonadota > Alphaproteobacteria > Puniceispirillales > Puniceispirillaceae > UBA8309. The sequence goes on along the minus strand of JAYOST010000021.1, from coordinate 8,642 downwards.
TTCGCGGCGCTGGTCGACGGCCTCGCCCATCAGCGTCGAAAAGGCGTTGTCGGCTTCCTCTTCCTGTTCGATCGAAACCTGGAGAAGCGTGCGCTGCGCCGGATCGAGGGTCGTCTCCCAGAGTTGCTCGGGATTCATCTCGCCAAGCCCCTTGTAGCGCGAGATCTGCGCGCCCTTGCGGCCGGTCTGGAAGATCGATTGCGACAGGCCAAGCGGCCCGTTGACCTGTGTCTCGGCACTGCCAAGCCGCAGGGTGGCGGGCCGTTCATAAATGCCCTGAAGGTGACCTGCCATGGCGTCGAGCTGCGCCGCTTCAGGTGCCTTCAGCAGGCGCCTGTCGATCTGATAGCGTTCCGTAATGCCGCGAAGCTGACGGCTGACCGCAATAGCCGGCCCGTTCGCGCCATCCTCGATGTCGGCCTGCCAGCCCTTTTCCAGCTCGCCCGCCTGGCCCTCCAGACGGCGTGCCAGATAGCCTGCCGCGTCGGCATTGCCCAGCGTGCCGGCTGTCAGCAGCCCGGCGATAGCCGCCTGCTCCACAACATCGCGGTTGCCAAGACGGCGGCCAAGCTGTTCGATCAGCCTTCCTGCGGCGGTGGCGCGTTCGGCATAATCCTTCAGCTCGGCGCCAGCGATCTGATTGCCATCATTCACCGTCAGAACAGCATCCTTCAGCCCAGCCTCCAGAAGATAGCTGTCAAGCTCCCGCTGGTCCTTCAGATAGACCTCGGACTGGCCACGTTTCGCACGGAACAGCGGCGGTTGCGCGATATAGAGAAAGCCTGCCTCAATCAGCGGGCGCATGTGGCGAAAGAAGAAGGTCAGAAGCAACGTGCGAATGTGGCTGCCGTCAACATCGGCATCCGTCATGATGATGATCTTGTGGTAGCGCGCCTTGCCGGTGTCCATCTGGTCATTGCCGACACCGGCACCGATCGCCGTGATCAGCGTCCCGATTTCCGCCGAGGACAGCATCTTGTCGGGACGCGCCCGTTCAACATTCAGGATCTTGCCACGAAGCGGCAGAATCGCCTGGTTGCTGCGGTCACGACCCTGTTTTGCCGACCCCCCTGCCGAATCACCCTCGACAAGAAAGATTTCCGACTTCGCCGGATCGCGCTCCTGGCAGTCGGCAAGCTTGCCGGGAAGGCTGGCGATTTCCATCACACCCTTGCGGCGGGTCAGATCACGGGCCTTTCGCGCCGCCTCGCGCGCGGCGGCGGCCTCGAAGGCTTTCGAGATGATCTTGCGGGCGTCGGCCGGATGTTCCTCAAACCACTGGTTCAGGCAGTTCGCCACCGCTGCCTCGACCACTGGCTTGACCTCGGAGGAGACAAGCTTGTCCTTCGTCTGCGACGAGAATTTCGGATCTGGCACCTTGACCGAGACGATGGCTGTCAGCCCCTCGCGAGAATCCTCGCCGGTCAGCGCCACCTTTTCGCGCTTGGCAATTCCAGATGACTGCGCATAGCTGTTCACCACCCGCGTCATCGCGGCACGAAATCCGGCAAGATGGGTGCCGCCATCACGCTGCGGGATGTTGTTGGTGAAACACAGCGTGTTTTCATGGAAGGAATCGGTCCATGCCATCGCCAGCTCGACGGTGATGTCGTCACGCTCGGTGGTCAGTGTCACCGTATCGTGAAGCGGGGTGCGCGACCGGTTTAACCAGCCGACAAAGGCCATCAGCCCGCCATCGAAGTGGAATTCCGAGACCTGGCCATCGCTGCTGCGCTCGTCGGCGAGCCTGATCCTCACGCCGGAATTGAGGAAAGCAAGCTCGCGGAGGCGATGCTCCAGCGTGGTGAAGTCGAAATCCGTCGCCGAGAAGGTCTCTTTCGACGGCAGGAATGTAACATGCGTTCCGGTCTGGCCGCCGGCGTCGCCGGTGTCGGCAAGCGCGCCTTCAGCCTCGCCATGGCGGAACTGAAGCTTATGCTGGCGTCCATCGCGATAGATGGTCAGCTCAAGACGTTCCGACAGCGCGTTCACCACCGACACGCCGACGCCGTGAAGGCCGCCGGACACCTTGTAGGAATTATTGTCGAATTTGCCGCCGGCATGAAGCTGCGTCATGATCACCTCGGCGGCGGACACCCCTTCCTCGGCGTGGATTTCCACCGGAATACCACGGCCATTGTCAGTCACCGAGACCGAACCGTCGGCATTCAGGATCACCTCGACAATATCGCAATGGCCGGCCAGCGCCTCGTCGATGGCATTGTCGACCACCTCATAAACCATATGATGCAGGCCGGATCCGTCATCGGTATCACCGATATACATGCCCGGACGCTTGCGCACCGCGTCCAGCCCTTTCAGGACCTTGATCGAATCCGCGCCATAATCGCCACCTGTCTGATCCGGCCCAGCGGTCTGGTTCGGGCCTTCGCTGTCTGTGTCGCCTGCGGTCATTGATTGTCCTCCGACTGGGTGATGCGCGCCGTGCCATCACTGGCCTCGATCCGCACCGGCTGGGCGTCGAGCCCGGTAAAATCATTCTCGTCCGTACCGCTGAACCAGGTCTGCCCCCCGACAGCGTCGACGGCGTCGAAAAGCGCGCCGCGACGGGCGATATCGAGATGCGCCACCACGTCATCGAGAAGCAGCACCGGCGGGCGCTTCAGCCGGCGGGCCTGAAGCCTTGCATGCGCCAGAACCACTGCGATCAACAGCGCCTTCTGCTGGCCTGTCGAGGCCAGATGCGCCGGCACACCGCTCTGGCTGTTGGCTGCCGTCATGTCGCTGGCATGCGGTCCGTCAAGCCCGGCTTCGCCAGCCTGGCGGCGGCGACGCGCTTCAGACGTGAAACGGTCCTCGGCAACAAGCGCCGATCCTTCGACAAGCCAGCTTTCAATCTGGCCCTGAAGACCAAGCGCCACCCCCGGAAAGCCGAACCATCCATTTGCCGCCTCGGCATTCAGGTCGGCGATCAGCGCCTGACGCGCCGCTGTCACCGCCACCGCCGATTCGGCAAGGCTGGCCTCGATCGCGGTGAACCAGGCCTCGTCACCGCGCCCCTCGGACAACAGCGTCGCCCGCTCACGAAGCATTTTCTCATAGCGGCTTGTGCGTCCGATATGCGCCGGGTCGAAAGCGATCACAAGCCGGTCAAGAAACCGCCGCCGCGCGCCCGGACTGTCAATGAAGATCCCATCCATGCGCGGGGTCAGCCAGGACACCGAGAACAGCCGTCCGATCTCCGCCTGCGAAACGGTTTCGCCGTCGCGCCGCATGATCCGGCGGCCACTCTCCCGGCCACCGTCCCGCGACCCGTCCCGGCCACTCTCCCGCGACCCGTCCCGGGTGCCATCCATATCCCCTCGGATGCCAGTGCCGATTGTCACCGGACCGCCACCGCCAAACAGCCTGGCCGAGACCGCCCATTCCGCAGACGGCGCGCCGATCCGCGACAGATGCTCGGCCTTCGCCCGCCGCAGACCCCGTCCCGGGGCAAGAAGCGAGACCGCCTCCATCAGGTTGGTCTTGCCAGAGCCGTTTGCACCAAGAAGCAACACCTTCGGCGCCGCAATCTCGATGCGGCAGGCGGCGTAATTCCGGAAATTCTGAATCGACAGAGACATCAGCTTCGTTTGCACCTCGGTATCGGGCGCGGTCTGCCATGTGTCCGTCACCACCGTCAAAGGCAAATCACACCCGCATCGGCATCAGGACAAAAAGGGTCGACTCGTCACCGGGCGCGCGCACAAGGCTTGGCGAACCCTGGTCGGCAAGCGCGAATTCAATGGTGTCGCTTTCCACCTGCGAGGCGATGTCGAGAAGATAGCGGGCATTGAAGCCGATCTCCATCTCGGCTCCGTCATAGCTGACCTCGATCTCTTCAACGGCGCTAGAAGCATCGGTGCTGCTTGCCGAGAGGTTGAGCACCCCCGGGGCAAGCTTCATCTTCACCGATCGCGATTTTTCCGAGGAAATTGTCGAGACACGATCAACCGCCGCAGAAAAGCTCGCGGCATCGACCTGCATGATCCGGTCATTCCCGCGCGGGATCACCCGCGTATAATCGGGGAAGGTGCCGTCGATCAGCTTGGTCTTCAACCGGACCGTGCCAAAAGTGAATTCGGCACGCGTGTCCGACAGCGCCACACCAACCTCACCCTCGACATCATCAAGAAGCTTGCGAAGCTCGGTCACCGCCTTGCGCGGCACGATGATCGAGGGCATGGAAGCGGCGCCGGACGGAAGCCCCTGGCGGGTCAGTGCCAGACGGTGGCCATCCGTGGCCACGGCGCACAGGTCACCCTGCTCGGATTTGTGAAGATAGATGCCGTTCAGATAGTAGCGCGTCTCTTCGGTGGAGATGGCAAAACGGGTGGCATCGATCATGTCGCGCATGTCAGCGGCGGTGACAGTGAATCCCTCAGGCATCTCGCCAACACTGATTGTTGGAAAATCCTCGACCGGCAGCGTTGGAAGACGGAAATTCGAGCGCCCGGCGCTGATCGTCGCCTGCCCGTCGGCCACGGCAACCTCGACCTCGGCACCCTCGGGAAGCTTGCGGATGATGTCATACAGAAGATGCGCCGACACCGTTGTCGTGCCGCCCGTGCCAACCGCGCATTCCACCTGCGTGGCGATGTCCATATCCATGTCGGTGGCCGTCATCGACAGAGTGCCGTCGGCGGCTTGCAGCACGACGTTGGCAAGAATCGGGATTGTATTGCGGCGTTCGACCACGGACTGGACCTGGCCTAGAGGCCGCAGAAGGCTGATCCGATCGATGGTGATTTTCATGGGCTGTCTCGTCTCTGTTGACCGTGTTTCGAGTGGAGTCGGGGCGTTGTGGAGCGGCACCGCGCCACGGCGAAACACCCGCGAATCCCGTCACATGACGGTTAGCCACAAAATATAGCATGGCTAAATCAAACAGGCATCAAAATATTGAGTTTGCCGGCCCCATACCGGCTTTGCGCAAACCTCTGAATCAACGAGGTTTTGGCAAGGGCCTGCCGCGTCTAGCTCGCCAGAAGCGAGCGCAGCAGCGAAACATCCTCGGCAATGCCGTGATCGGTGGCGACCAGCCCCTCGATCGAGCGCACCGCATGCATCACCGTGGTATGGTCGCGGCCACCGAACTGGCGGCCAATTTCCGGGTAGGACAACGAGGTCAGGGTTTTCGCCAGATACATCGCCACCTGGCGTGGTCTGGCGATGTTGCGGGCACGGCGCGCCGAGAACATTTCCGCCACGCGCACATCATAATGCGCTGCCACCCGCTTCTGGATCTCGTCGACACTGACCCGCCGGCTGCTGGCACGAAGAAGATCCGACAACAGCTCGGCGGCGCTGTCGATGCTGATTTCGCGACCGACGAGGCTGGCATGCGCGGCGATACGGGTGAGCGCGCCCTCGAGCTCGCGTACATTGCTGGAGATCCGGTGCGCCAGGAATTCCAGAACCTTGTCGGGCACAGCAACGCGTGCCCGTTCGGCTTTCGCCTGCAGGATGCCAAGACGAAGCTCGTAATCCGCCGGATGGATATCCGCCACCATGCCCCAGCCAAGACGTGAACGAAGGCGCTCTTCCATGCCTTCCAGGTCGGTCGGCGACTTGTCGGCCGAGATGATCACCTGGCGGCCATCCTCGACCAGCGCGTTGAAGGTGTGGAAGAACTCCTCCTGAGTCGAATCCTTGCCGCTGATGAACTGCACGTCATCGATCATCAGAACATCGACCGACCGGAACTGCTCCTTGAAGGACATGGTATCGCGGAAGCGCAACGCCTGAACAAACCGGTACATGAATTTTTCCGCCGACAGATAGACAACGTTGCGGCTCGGGTCCTGTTCGCGGATATGCCAGGCGATGGCATGCATCAGATGCGTCTTGCCAAGCCCGACACCGCCATAGAGAAACAGCGGGTTGAAGGCGACAGTGGCGCTTTCAGCCGTCCGCCGCGCCACCGCGAAGGCCAGCTCATTGGGTTTGCCGACGACAAAATTCGCGAAGGTATAGCGCGGGTCCAGACCGGCACCGATGGCCTCGCCAGCCGGCTTCGCGACAGGCTTCTGCTGTGACATCCGCGGTGCCGAGCGCGCCACCACCCGCACCTCGACCTTTTTGACGGATCCGTATTCTGCCGCCGAGATCACCCGCAGGCGGTCGGCATACTGGCTTGTCACCCGCTCACGCGCGAGGCTCGAACTTGCCTCGAGGGTCAGCGTCCCGTCTTCGAGACGGCTGACCTTCAGCGGCTTGATCCAGTTGCGCCACGCCGTCTCGCCGATGTCCTGGCGCATGCGGGTGGTGACCCGCTCCCACGCCTCGCCAAGCATGGCACCAGCACCCTGCGGCGCGCCTGGCGCGAGCTGTTCGTCCTGGCCGGGGTCCTGCTGCGTCTGCCCTGTCTGCTGCGTGTCAGTCATATGGGTCGATTCTCTGCCTGACATGCAGCTGGCCTCCGAGGTGAATTTGTGGTCTTGGACGGTCAGCGCGGCGGCGACCGTGCCACGACATTACTGGCTGACGATCGGCTCGCGCAAGATGAGGCCGGGCCGGTTTTGGCAAATAAACCCACGGAAGATGCAGATATTTCGATTGACAGCTTTGCGGCTCGAATCATGCCGACCTGCAGGGAAACTGAAAAGATTCAGTATCCGAATCGGTTCAGGGTGATACCGCGTCTCAACAACGTCATCCAAATGCAATCATGGTGATCCCGCTGAAAGCCGGCCAGCCGGGCATCGGCGCACCCGCCAGCGCATGAAAAAAGCCCGTCCGGAATGGAACGGGCCTTATGTTTCTTGCGATTCGCCGGTTATCAGGCCTGGCGGTCCCCTGCCTCCGTTATCCGGGGCGCCGGCCGCAGCCAGTCAGGTGAGGTTGGCCAGGTGAGGTTAGCCAGGTTAAATCAGCTCAGGCTGCGATAGCCTTCACGCGGGCAGCGAGGCGCGAAATCTTGCGCGAGGCGGTGTTGCGGTGCAACACACCACGGGTGACACCGCGCTGGATTTCCGGCTGGGCGACACGAAGGGCTTCACGTGCCGCTTCACCGTCACCCGACGAAATCGCTGTCTCGACCTTCTTCATGAAGGTCCGGATCCGGCTCATGCGGGCACCATTGATTTCGGCGCGGCGCGCATTCCGGCGGATCCGCTTCTTGGCAGACTTGTGATTGGCCATCGGGACCATCCTTGCTGAATTCGATAAGAGCGCGGTTTATAAGGCGATTTGCTCAGGCGCGTCAAGGGGTTTTGCGGTTTTCCAGCAGCACCCTCCACAGTCGTCTTCGGGCCTAGTTCGGGCTCAGCCGGATCCGCCATAGCCGGCCAACGCTGGTATCGACCTGCGCCAGCGTCAGGCTTTCCTCACCCCGGCGCCAGCTGCCATTGCCGCCGACCCATCCAAGGCTGGCAAGCGCACTGTTATAAAAGGACAGAACGCCGTCCTGTGCCTCGCCCGATGCGGCGAAGACCAGGACAATGCGACCCCCGGGGGAATCAAAGGCAAAGCCCAGCTCGGATTCGATCACCATGCCATCCATGATCGGCAGGTCGCCGACCCATCTCGTCTGCTGGCTTTCGGCCTGTGCCCGTTCAATGGCCACCGGCGTGACAAGCAGACAGATCGCCATCGAAAGTCCGATAAACAACGCCGACAGACGTCGCGAAAAGGCCACAGAACCACAGGATGACAGGCTTGGATACTTCATCTTTTCAGGCTACCTCAGCGCTGGCAGGCGGGACAGTAAAAACTGCTGCGGCCCGACTGGGTGAGGCTGCGGATGGTGCTGGCGCAGACATGACAGGCCTGACCATCCCGCCCGTAGACCGACAGACGCTGCACAAAATAGCCGATTTCGCCTCCCGGCTGCACATGATCGCGAAGGCTCGTGCCGCCATCCTCGATGGCGCGCAACAGAACCCCGCGGATGGCGCTGACCAGCCGTTCGGCGCGCACGCCGCGGATGCTGCCGGCCTTGCGGCGCGGTGAGAGCCCGGCAAGGAACAGCGCTTCGCAGGCATATATATTGCCGATCCCGGCGACAATCTGCTGGTTCAGAAGGGCTGTCTTCACCGGGCCAGTGCGACCGGCGAAGGATGCCATCAGATGCGCTGCGGAAAAGCTGTTGCCGAGCGGTTCTGGCCCCATGTCGGCCAGCATCGGATGGGTCTCGCCCCGAAACAGGTCGATCCAGCCAAACCGGCGCGGATCGTTGAACACCACCCAGGTTGGCGGCGCGGACGGCCCACCGGCCTCAATCGTCAGCACCATATGGTCATGCTTGCCGATCTGCGGGGCGGCGGTGTGAAGGCGCACCGATCCCGACATGCCCAGATGCATCAACATTGTCTCACCGCCATCAAGGGGCAGCAGCAGGAATTTGCCACGCCGCGCCAGGATGCCCACCCGGCGACCGGTCAGGCGGTTTGCCAGATCGGGTGGCAGCGGCCAGCGAAGATCGGGTCGGCCGACATGGGCTGCCGCGATGCGCCGCCCTTCCATCGCCGGCACCAGCGCGCGCCGCACGGTTTCCACTTCGGGAAGTTCAGGCATGCGCGCCCCCGATGACAGGAACGATGCTGCGGTCTGTGCGCGACATTATATTTGGCCCTCGAGGCGGTTTTTCGTGTATCACTTGGCACGGTTCGGCGTGCTGGCGACAGCATAGTCGGTAAACA
>JAYOST010000020.1:14909-21605 GCA_038139365.1 Alphaproteobacteria bacterium | reverse complement strand
CGGAGCGGGTGATGTCGATCGCCGGGAAGGTGCGCTTGTCCGACAGCTTGCGGTCAAGGATGACCTCGCTGTTGCCAGTGCCTTTGAACTCCTCGAAGATCACTTCGTCCATGCGCGATCCGGTTTCAATCAGCGCCGTGGCAATGATGGTCAGCGATCCGCCTTCCTCGATGTTCCGCGCCGCACCGAAGAACCGCTTCGGGCGCTGCAGCGCGTTCGCATCGACACCGCCGGTCAGAACCTTGCCTGAAGATGGCACGACGGTGTTGTAGGCTCGCGCCAAGCGCGTGATGGAATCCAGAAGGATCACGACATCGCGCTTGTGTTCCACAAGGCGCTTTGCTTTTTCTATAACCATTTCAGTGACTTGAACATGGCGAGCTGCAGGCTCATCAAAGGTCGAGGAGATCACCTCGCCACGAACCGAGCGCTGCATGTCGGTCACTTCCTCAGGCCGTTCATCGATCAGAAGGACGATCAGATAGACCTCGGGGTGGTTTTCGGAAATGGCGTGCGCGATGCTTTGCAGCATCATGGTCTTGCCAGTCCGCGGCGGTGCCACGATCAGGCCGCGCTGCCCTTTGCCCATCGGCGAGACCAGGTCGATCACCCGTGGGGTGTTGTCCTTATTGTCAGGATCAAATGGCAGCTCGAGGGTGAGTTTCGATTCTGGATAGAGCGGTGTCAGATTGTCGAAATTGATCCGGTGCCGTACCGCATTCGGATCCTCGAAATTGATCGTCTCGACCTTGAGCAGCGCAAAATAGCGCTCGCCATCCTTTGGCGCGCGAATCTCGCCCTCGACCGTGTCGCCGGTACGAAGGCCAAAACGCCTGACCTGGCTGGGAGAGACATAAATGTCGTCCGGTCCCGGAAGATAATTCGATTCCGGAGCGCGCAGGAAGCCGAACCCGTCGGACAGCACCTCCAACACGCCGCTGCCATAGATGGCGACGTCGTTATTGGCCAGCTGCTTGAGTATGGCGAACATCATGTCCTGCTTTCGCAGGGCGCTCGCGTTCTCGACTTCGAGTTCCTCGGCATAGGCGAGGAGATCGGCAGGCGATTTCTGTTTCAGTTCCTGAAGATGCATGATGTCAGCACACTGGTTGAGGCAGGATACGTGGGCGGGCGCCCAGATATATGGGAAAGTCCAGCGTCGTTTGTTCGTTTATGGCAGACATTCCGGTGATTCGTCAATTCCCTTGTTATCTGGCGCCCCGACTTGCTTTCCTGCTGCTGATCGCGGCTTTAGCCAAAGCTCGGCTCGACAACCGCCATGAACACAATAATCACCATCAGGACAGTGGGCACCTCGTTCCATATGCGATAGGAACGCGGCGATCCAGGGGGTGTGTCATTTTCCAGCTGACGGCGCATCTTCGCAAAAATGCCATGACAGGCGGCCATTGCGATCACACAGAGAATCTTCACATGCATCCAGGGTTGGTAAAGAAGCCCCGGCGCCAGCACAAGCATCCAGATCCCGAAGATAAAGCTTGCGATCATCGCCGGCGTCATAATGGCCTTGAGAAGCCGGCGCTCCATGACCTTGAAGGTCTCGGCCCGCACGTCGCCAACACTGGTTTCGGCATGATAGACAAACAATCGCGGCAAATAGAGAAGGCCCGCCATCCAGGACATCACCGCGATGACATGCAACGCCTTGATCACATCGTAGCTCATTCGCCGCCCCCTCTTACTCTGGCTATCAGGTCATGAACATGGGCCACCGGTGTCTCCGGCGTGATCCCGTGTCCGAGATTGAAGATATGGCGGCGAGTCACCATGGCTTCAAGAATGTCATCAATGGCACGGGTCATCGCCTCTCCGCCAGCTATCAGGCTGAGCGGATCAAGATTGCCTTGCAGGACCAGATGATCGGGAAGTGTTGCCGCAGCCCAGCGCATATCAACCCCGTGATCAAGACCCACGGCCTCGATATCTGTTTCGTTGCAATAGGCCACCAGCCCCTCGCCAATTCCCTTCGGGAAGCCGATGACCGGTTGCCGATGGCCGCGGGCACGCAGCCCAGCAACAATATGATTGACCGGATCGATCACGACTTTTTTGCGAAGATGCGCTGGCACAGCACTGGCCCAGCTGTCAAACAGCATCAGCGCATCTGCCCCGGCCCGTGCCTGCAGATCGAGAAATTCCACCGTCGCGTCGCTGATCAGCGCCAGGAGATGGTCAAAACGTGTCTCATTTTCCCACATCCAGCGGCGGGCGACAGCAAAATCACGGGATGATCCACCCTCCAGAAGATAAGTGATGATGGTCCAGGGGGCACCGGCGAAACCGATCAGTGCCTTGTCAGCTGGTAAGGCATTACGGCATTTTGTGATGGCCTCGGCAACACGCCCAAGCCTTGGTGCCATATCTGCCACAGCTTTTTCGGTGATTTCGTCACCCTGCTGCATCGGGTCAAGTTTTGGCCCCTCGCCAGTCACGAACCGGACATTCCGGTCAAGAGCCCATGGCACCATGAGAATGTCGGAAAAAATGATCGCGGCATCGAACCCAAATTTCTCGATGGGTTGCAGAGTGACGTCCACAGCCTTGTCCGGATTCAGACAAAAAGAGATGAAATCAGGTTCACTGGCACGTACTGCCCGGTATTCTTCCAGATAACGGCCAGCCTGTCGCATCAACCAGAGGGGGGGTGGTGAGACGTTCTGACCGGACAGTGTGTCGAGAAATCGGGAGGTCATGGGGCCTGACTGTCTTTCCCCCATATATAATAAGTATATATAAAGGAATGTAGAAGTTGTTTGGTGCGGTGGAAAACCGTGATCGCAGAATTATCCCCACCTTATCCACAAAAGCGTCCTTCAGCTCAACCCGCTTTTCTGCCGCAACCAGGCAGGGTTTTCAGGTTCTCCCCACTTTCAACGCCTTCATGTTGCCATTTAATCCTCATGGGGATGACAGCGAAGCCTGGTGTGGGCTATTGGCATTCTTGCAGCGGCTGGCGGATTTCATCCCCAGCAACCGACTGTATCCCACATCTTCTCCACAGTCGGCTGGTGGGAAAAACCGTGACATGAATCCGTCAAAACCCTAATTTGGCGGCATGGCAGACACTACCTTTCATATCCATCTCGTCTCGGACTCAACGGGTGAAACAGTGCACCAGATCGCGCGCGCCTGTGTCGCGCAGTTCCCGGATGTCCGGACCATCGAGCATGTCTGGACCCTGGTTCGCAGTCTGAATCATGTCGATGCTGTCTTTGCCGGGCTGGAACGCAATCCCGGAATCCTGCTGATGAGTGTCGTCGATGCTGATCTGCGCGCTGAATTCGAGACACGCTGCACCGAAAAACACATACCGCATGTATCGGTCCTTGATCCGGTGGTCGATCTTCTTGGCCAGTTTCTTGGCCAGCCCTCGCGCAACCGCCCCGGGGGACAGCGCCAGCTCGACACTGCCTATTTCAACAGGATGGCGGCGGTCGACTTCGCCGTGCGTCATGATGACGGGCTGAACATGAACGAGCTTCATAGCGCCGACATCCTGCTTGTCGGTGTCTCGCGCACGTCGAAAACGCCGACTTCGATGTATCTGGCGCATCGCGGCTACAAGGTGGCAAATTACGCGCTGGTGCCGCAGGTTCCGTTTCCGATGCATTATGTCGACGGTCTGAAGCTGTTCATCGTTGGCCTTACCAATGACCCAAAGCGTCTCAGCGTGGTTCGCAAGACGCGTCAGATTGTGCAGTCTGATGAAGGCAATATGGGCTATACGGATGTTGAGCAGATCTCTGGCGAAGTCCGTGATGCCAGACGGCTTTTTGCCCGCAATGGATGGCCAGTGATCGATATCACCCGCCGGTCGGTCGAGGAAACCGCTGCCGCCGTCATCCAGCTTCACACCGCCTGGCTGGAGGAACAGTCGTGACCATGGCACAGGCCTTTGCCAGTCTGCCATCAGGACCGCTGATCCTGGCCTCGGCGAGCGCGGCGCGGCGCGGCCTGCTGGAGCGGGCCGGGTTCACCATCATCTGCCAGCCGGCGACAATCGACGAAGATGCGGTACGGGTCTCCTGCGCCAGCGAAGGCTTGGATGCTGGTGACACTGCCGTTCTTCTTGCCGAAATGAAGGGTCATGCGGTTGTGCAATCCGGTGTCGCCGGTCCTGGCCAGCTGCTTCTGGCGGCCGACCAGATTCTCGAGATCGAGGGTGAAATGCTTGGCAAGCCAAAGGATCGAGCGGCAGCGTCCGACCAGCTGGCGCGATTGTCCGGCAAGCCGCATCGCCTGTTTACCGCAGCGGTGATTTTTCGTGATGGCCAGCGGATCTGGCATCATCTGGCCCGCACCGAGCTTCATGTCAGGCAGCTTGGCAGTGATGAGATTGCAGCGTATCTCGATGTTATCGGCGAGGCCGCGTTCTGGAGTCCGGGAAGCTATCAGATTGAAGGGGCCGGCCTGCATCTGTTCAGCCGGATTGAAGGGTGTCATTACACCATCCTTGGTCTGCCACTTGTCGAAATCACCGGGTTTCTGCGCGGTCACGGGTTGGTTGTGCGGCCGGCGGCTGGTGTGGTGTGATGCTGGTCATCGGCCTGACAGGCGGCATTGCCTCCGGCAAATCCACCACCGCCTCGATGATCCGCAACCGCGGCATCCCGATCCATGATGCCGACGCCGCGGTCCACAAACTGATGGCAGCGGGCGGCATCGCGGTTGACCCCGTCGTGACGGAATTCGGCGAAGATGTTGTCGGAGCCGACGGCGGCATCGACCGGCAGGCGCTTGGCCGGATGGTCTTTGCCGCACCGCCGCGCCGCGCCGCGCTTGAACGTATCATTCATCCGCTTGTTGCGGCGGACCGCGATCATTTTCTTACGAGCTGCCGCGATGCTGGTGAGCCGGTCGTGGTTCTCGACGTGCCGCTGCTGTTCGAGACAGGCGGTGAGAGCCTGTGCGATTTTACCATTCTGTGTGCCGTCGATCCTGACATTCAGCGGGAGCGTGCTCTGCAGAGGCCTGGCATGACGGCTGAAAAGCTGGATGCCATTCTGGCAAACCAGATGCCACTTGCGGAAAAGCGGCGTCTGGCCGATTCTGTGATTGATACCGGCAACGGGATGGAGGCTGCGCGCCAGGCGCTGGACGTCATCCTTGACGGGCCGGTGGCGGCAATGATGCAGGACCAGTGACCATGCGCGAGATCGTTCTTGATACCGAAACCACGGGGATCGACCCGAAAGACGGTCACCGGATCATCGAGATCGGGGCGCTCGAGCTGGTCAATCACATGCCGACCGGCGCGCAATTGCATATCTACATCAATCCCGAGCGCGAGATTGATGCTGGCGCTGTCGCGGTTCACGGGCTGACCAATGAATTCCTCGATGACAAGCCACTCTTTGCCGAGATTGTCGATGAATTTCTGACCTTTATCGGTGAGGACCCGATGGTGATCCATAACGCGCCCTTCGATATGGGGTTCATCAACGCCGAGCTCGAAAGGATGGGCCGCGCAACGCTGCCGATGACACGCGCTGTCGACACCCTGACCATGGCACGGCGCAAATTCCCCGGGGCACAGGCCAATCTGAATGCGCTCTGCCGCCGGTTCGAGATCGACAATACCCATCGTGACCTGCATGGCGCGCTGGTGGATGCCGATCTTCTGGCCGCGGTCTATATCGAGCTTCTTGGCGGCCGTCAGCCGGATTTGTCACTCGAGCCGGAGCGCGCGGCGGCGAAAACCAGGGACAAGCTGTCGGGTGATGCCGGTGCCGATGGTGTTGGGGCCGGTGTTGGGGCTGGTGTTGCCAATGGTGTTGGGGGGTTCGCCCTGCAGGAAGACCCGTCGAAATTCGACAGGCCGCACGCGCCGAGCGAAACGGAAAAAGCCGCGCATGCGCGGCTTCTCGAAAGTTTCAAGGATCCGGTCTGGCACCGCTAGACATCGGTGTCACCTGCGAATATCAGGCGTCGGATGTCTCGCCAGTGCTGTCAGCGCCATTTGCCGCCAGCGCCTCTTCCTGACGCGCCAGATTGTTCTGGTAAACCGCGACAAAATCGATCGGCTGGATGCTCAGCGGCATGAAGCCGCCATCGCGCGTCATGTCGGAGATGATCGCACGGGCAAAGGGGAACATCAGCCGCGGCGCCTCAATCATGATCAGCGGATTCAGATCCTCGCGCGAGGCCCCCGGGGCTGACACGATAGCGGCATAGGTCAGCTCGGCCAGGAAAAGCGCCTTATCCTCGGTCTCCGCTTTTGCGTTCAGTGACAGCATCACCTCGTACTGCTCGCTGTTCAGTCCGCGCGCGCCGACATTCACCCCGATCTGGACATCGGGCTGCGACGGCGGGTTGATCAGGATGTCGGGCGCGTTCGGATTTTCGAAGGACAGATCCTTGATATATTGCGCGTGAACGACGATCTGGCGCGCCGCTGCTTCACCCTGTCCGTTCGCTGCCTGGTTCTCGCCGCTTTCGTCTTCCGCCATCGAATTATCCTTCCCGGGTCGGGGCCCGGGTTTTCCCTGGGCCGGTCAAATCAAATTGCGTCGCCGCGATAGCATGGTTTTCGGCTTGGCTGCAAGCGGCGGCGTCATTCGCCATCGATGCGGCGTTGTGGGCGGTCATGCTCCTCGAATTCGCCCTCGATGATGTCGTCACTGTCAGCCTTGCGGGGACCTGGCTCGGCCCGGCCAAAATCCTGCTGGCTAAAAC
>JAYOST010000020.1:6552-14809 GCA_038139365.1 Alphaproteobacteria bacterium | reverse complement strand
CTGTCAGCCTTGCGGGGACCTGGCTCGGCCCGGCCAAAATCCTGCTGGCTAAAACTGGCGCCGCCAAACGGCGCGCCGGCCCGCATCATGAACCGGCCCCGTGTTGTCACCCATTTCAGCAACGCTGCGCCGATGATGGTGCGCAGCACCGGCATGAACATGAGCACACCTACGGCGTCTGTCAGATACCCCGGGATCAGCATCAGCACCGCGCCGCCAAGGACCGAAACCCCGGCCGCAAGCGAGGCAACGGGCGCCTCGCCGCGGGCAACCTGGCCCTGCAGCGATGCGATGACCGCGCGTCCCTGGGTGCGAAGAAGCCACATTCCGATCATCGCGGTGACGAAAATCCCGATTATGGTGAGGATGACACCCAATTCGCCGCCAATGGCGATGAAGGCCGCGATTTCGGCCCAAATCCAAAGGATAATCCCGATAATGTAGAGAAGCGCCACGTTCATTCCGTTCTGCCGGTGCAAAAAAAATCCCTGAAATCACCGGAATCGGCTTGCTGGATTATTCAGGCAACATATGTATCCTATGACAACGCATTGTAAGACGCTTTGCGAATAAGACCAAATCATCCCGCTGGGGGATCCTGTGCCATTTATCGACATCATCATTTTCGCTGTAATTGCCGTTCTTCTCGTGCTCCGTCTTCGCTCGGTCCTTGGCCAGCGCACCGGATACGATGAACAACCGGCCCGCGACAACCGTGTCGACAACGGATCGGCCGAGGTTATCCCGATCGATTCGGGCCGCCGCCCCGACATTGTCGAGGGCCATGGCCTGGACGCGCTGCGCGCGGCAGACCGGAGTTTTTCCGAAAAGGATTTCGCAAACGGGGCCGCCGCCGCCTTCGAGATGATCCTCAAATCCTATGCCGAGGGTGATCTGGCCAGTCTGAAGCGTCTTCTCAGCTATGATCTGCTGCAAAGCTTCACGCAGTCGATCCAGCAACGCGCCAAAGAGGGCGAAACGCTCAACATCTCGCTTGACGAGCTTCGTGATGTGAAGATCGTCGATGCCAAGGTATTTGACAGCACGGCGTCGGTTACCGTCGAGTTTCAGTCCACCCAGACCAGGGTCCTGTCCGACAAGGATGGCGTCACCATCGAGGACGAAGATACCGGCACCCGCGATCTGATCGATATCTGGACGTTCGAACGTGACCTGACGCTTGATGATCCAAACTGGAAACTTGCCGAGACTGAATCCCCCGACGAAGAGTGACGGTGTCGGCGGACAGGCAGCGGTGACAGCAATGACCGGCCCGCAGGATGATATTGGTGACGAGGATGCCGCGGTCTGGAAGCGGTTGACCAGAGAGGTCAAACCCTACCAGCGGGATCCTCTGCCTGCGGTGGCGCGCCCGTCCGCACCGCAACCCAGGCCAAAACGCAAACCATCCGCCAGATCTACTGGCCCGGCCATCAGGCTTGGACAGGGACCGGCGCCAAAACGGGCCCCCGACCCGGTTGATCTGCGTCGCGGCGACCATGCCGGCATTGACCGCTCGACCCGCCGCCGGCTTGCCCAGGGCCAGCTGCCGATCGAAGCGCGGCTTGACCTTCACGGAATGACAGCGGCCCAGGCGGAACGGCAATTGTCACGCTTCATCACGCGTGCCGTTGGCGATGGCAGGCGCTGCGTTCTGGTGATCACCGGCAAGGGTGCGAACAACAACGGCGTGCTGAAACGCCTGGTGCCGATGTGGCTGACGTCGCCGCCACTCGGTGCCGGGGTGCTGGCGTTGTCGCAGGCTGTCCCCACGGATGGAGGCGACGGGGCGCTCTATGTGATGCTGCGCCGTCGCCGGCAACCAGGATGACCCCGTTCGGCAAACGTATGCGCGAGCTTCGCGCCGCGCGCGGCCTGACACAGCAACAACAGGCGGACCAGCTTGGCGTCTCGAAAGCCTATATATCGGCGCTCGAAACAGGACGCCGCGGGCAGCCCTCGGCGCCCTTTGTCGACCAGATCTGCGCCTGGCTCGGCTTGATCTGGGATGACGCCGAAGAACTGAAGCAGCTTGCTGCGGTTTCACACCCGAAACCGACGATTGATGCCAGCCGGGCGCATGAGGGCGCGATCGAACTCGCCAACAGGATGGCGCAGAATATCGATCAGCTTGATGCGGCGGCCTGCGCGCGACTTCTCGCCGTGTTGAAGGCCGAACTCGACCGCGGCGACGCGTAGGCCGGACACGACGCCTTTTGCGAAGACGTAACTTGTGATAGGACAACGCCACCGGATCAGGTTCCGGTCACCCCATCATTGACCTTGGTGTAGCGCATGACTCCAGAGCAGCTGTCGACGCATGTTCCCAGGATTTCCGTGGAAAGCCCGTCCCGTCTGTCGAATGACGATATCCACGAGCTGTGTGATGCCGCTGAGGAGGCCATCCTCGCAGGCGGTGGATTCGGCTGGTTGACGCCGCCGCCACGTCAGGTGATGGAGGATTACTGGCGCGGTGTGCAGATGATCCCCGAACGCCACCTCGTGGTGGCACGGCTCGACAAGGTGGTCGCCGGATCCTGCCAGATTGTCAGGCCAGCCAAGAACAATGAGGCACAGGCTTTTGTTTGCCAGCTGACCACCTTTTTCGTCGCTCCCTGGGCGCGTGGGCATGGTCTCGCGCAGATGATTGTCGCCGAGGCCGAGGCGCTGGCCAAATCGAAGGGGTTCATCATGATCAATCTTGATGTGCGCTCGACCCAGACCCGCGCCATCCAGTCCTTCGAGGCGCGCGGCTTCCAGCGCTATGCGGTGAACAGGCATTATGCCCGCGTCGATGACGCCTATGTGGAGGGATATTATTACCAGAAGGAACTGACGTGATGGCCTATGACGATAGCAACATCTTCGCGAAAATCCTGCGGGGCGACATCCCTTGCAACAAGGTTGCAGAGGACGCCCATACGCTGGCTTTCGAGGATATCGCCCCGGCCCGCGCCGTCCATGTGCTGGTGATCCCGAAAGGTGCCTATGTCGACTGGCCGGATTTTGCCGCCAGGGCCAGCGCCGAGGAGCAGGCCGCCTTCACCCGCATGATCGCGCATGTTGCCGACGTTACGGGTATCGCCGACAGCGGCTATCGGGTGATTTCCAACATTGGCGCGAATGGCCACCAGGAAGTGCCACATCTTCATATGCATGTTCTTGGTGGTGAACCCGTCGGCCCGCTCGTGGACCGCAGCTGACAGCATGGGCCCCGTTTAACATCAGCAAAATCTAATAATCTTGCGGGCCTGCTCACCCCCCTCCATCATGGCTGATCCCAAAGGACAGGGTTCCCGCCATGCATGCCAGTATCAAGACGGTGGCCTTTCGCGGCATCGACACCATTCCTGTCGAGGTACAGGTACATCTCGCCAACGGGCTTCCGGCGATGGCCATTGTCGGGCTTGCCGACAAGGCGGTGGGGGAATCACGCGAACGCGTCCGCGCCGCGCTGTCCTCGATCGGGCTGGCTTTGCCGCCAAAGCGTATCGCCATCAATCTGGCGCCGGCTGATGTCGTCAAGGAGGGCGCACATTTTGATCTGCCAATCGCACTTGGCCTTCTGGTGGCGATCGGCAGCGTGCCACGAGACGCGCTTGATGGCACGCTGGTGCTTGGCGAGTTGTCGCTTCACGGGGGCATCGAGCCGGTGTCCGGCGTGCTGCCGGCGGCGATGGCAGCGGTTGGCGCCGGACTGGACCTTGTCTGTCCGCAGGCCTGTGGGCCGGAGGCTGCCTGGGCCAGCGATCTCGGCATCATCGCCGCGCCCGATCTGATGTCGCTGCTGAACCATCTTCGCGGGCAACAGCATTTGCCGCCCCCACGCCCGGAATTGCTGCCACCTGCGCGGGCCGTGCCGGACATGGCCGATCTCAAGGGGCAGGAAACAGCCAGACGGGTTCTGGAGATTGCCGCGGCCGGGGCGCATAATCTTTTGATGGTCGGCCCTCCGGGTGCCGGAAAATCCATGCTGGCGGCGCGGCTCCCCGGTCTGTTGCCGCCGCTCACCCCGCGCGAGGCGCTTGATGTCACGATGCTGCATTCGGTGGCCGGCACCTTGCCGGCTGGCGGGTTGATCCAGGCGCGGCCGTTTCGTGACCCGCATCATTCCGCCTCGATGGCCGCGCTGGTTGGTGGCGGTGTGCGGGCCAAGCCCGGTGAAATCTCGCTGGCGCATGGCGGGGTGCTGTTTCTCGATGAGCTTGCCGAGTTTGCCAAGCCGGTTCTGGACGCGCTTCGGCAGCCGCTCGAGACCGGGCAGGTGGTGGTGGCGCGAGCAAACCACCATGTCACCTACCCGGCCAGATTCCAGCTCATCGCGGCGATGAATCCCTGCCGTTGCGGGTATCTTGGCGATCCGCCACGCGCCTGCGCGCGGGCTCCCGAATGCGGTCGCATCTATTGTGCGCGGGTGTCGGGCCCGATGCTCGACCGTTTCGACATGATCATCGAGGTGCCGGAGGTTAGTGGTCAGCTTCTTCTCGACAGACGTGCGGGCGAGCCGAGCGTCGCCGTGGCAAGGCGGGTGGCGACAGCCCGTGATTTCGCGCTGACCAGCAGACCACAGCAGACCGCGGACGATCAGTCCGGTTTTGATGATCCGACAACCCAGATGTCGGGCGAAGCCCGTCGCCTGATTGAGCTTGCCATAGAGAAACAGTCATTGTCGGCGCGTGGTTTTCACCGGGTGCTTCGCGTGGCGCGCACCATTGCCGACCTTGAACGGGACCCGCAGATCGGACGACAGCATCTTGCCGAAGCGCTGGCCTACCGGGCGATGCCGTTGCTGGCGTGAGTGGGGTGTGCCGCCTCGATCGCATCCCAGGTCAGGGAAGCGATATCGACCCCTGACAGGCGCGCGATCTCGCGGATTCCGGTCGGCGAGGTCACATTGATTTCGGTCAGGTAATCGCCGATCACATCGATGCCGACAAACAACAGACCCCGGCGGCGCAGTTCCGGCCCGATACGGGCGCAGATCTCGTGGTCGCGGGCTGTCAATTCAGTGGCCAAGGCGCTGCCGCCGACATGAAGGTTGGAGCGGGCCTCGCCTTCACCCGGCACCCGGTTGACCGCCCCGACAGCCTCACCATCGACAAGGATGATACGCTTGTCACCCTGGCGGACAGCGGGAAGATAGGCCTGCACCATCACCGGCTCTCGTGAGGCCGCGAAAAACATTTCCAGAAGCGAATTCAGATTCTGGTCAGACGGCGTCAGCCGGAAGACCCCGGCCCCGCCATTGCCGAACAGCGGTTTGACGATGATATCCTGATGCGTTTTGCGGAACCGCTTTATGGCCTCCGGGTCGCGTGCGATCAGCGTTGGTGGCATCAACTCCGGGAACATCGTCACCAGAAGCTTTTCCGGCGCGTTTCGTACCTCGGCCGGGTTGTTCACCACCATGGTCGAGGCTGGCAACATCTCAAGAAGATGTGTCGCGGTAATGTAGGCCATATCGAAGGGTGGGTCCTGACGCATCAGGATGACGTCGAACTCCGCAAGTGGTCGGCATTCCGATGGTCCGGCGGTGGCGTGATCACCGACAGCATCACGAAGGGTGAGGCTCTGGCCCACCGCTTCGATGCGGGTTTCGTTCAGCGACAGATGGTCGGGTGTGTAGTACCAGAGGCTGTGACCCCGAGACTGGGCTTCCAGCATCAGCGCAAAGCTGGTGTCACCGGTGATGTCGATGGACTCGATCGGGTCCATCTGGATGGCAACGGCCAGAGACATGGGTGTGGCCCTAATCGCGCTGGTCTGAGCGAAGCGTGATGTAATTCACCACCTGCTGCGCAAAGCGGAGCTCGCGCGCATGACTGACAACGCGGTTCATCTCCTCGGCATCGGCTGCCACCCCCGACAGATAGACGGTGCCATTGACCACATCGATGCTGAAATTCAGCGACGAGATGCCGGAATCGGCAATGAGCTTGCCGCGAAGCTGCGCGCTGGCAGCCAGATCCTTGGCCACATCCTTGATCGAGGAGTTGTCGGCGACCTGAAGTTCATTGATCACCTCGCGAACCCCGCGCACCTCCCATGTCAGGCGTGTCGCCAACACCTTTTCCTCGGGCGTCCTGACCTTTCCGGTCAACAGCACCGCCGCGTCATTGACTGTGACATCGACGACGGTGCTCAGGCTGGCATCCTCCTGGAGGAATCTGTCCTGGATCTTGGTAAAGATCAGGCTGTCGGAAACCGACGTGCCCAGACCCTTTTCGGTTGATGATGCGGCGACGGCGGCGGTGCCAACCCCGACAATGGCCGGGGCGCATCCCGAAAGAATCAACCCGCCTAGCGCAATGAGCGCGACCGCCAATGACGGTCTGGCGCGGCGGCGCGGCGCGGATATGGGTGTGCTGATGGCTGGGGACATGTGCAGGGTTTCCATGTCAGTGATCAATCCTGTGGCCAATGTGCCGGTTGCCGATTCCGTGGTCAAGTCCGGCTTTTGGCAAAGCGGTCCAGCAGAGGACCGCAATCCGTGATGATGCTGGCCAGCATAACCATCATGTGTATCAGTCGGGTGTGGCCCACCAGGCATCACGAATATGCCGGATTTTGTAGAGCATGCCGCCAAAAGATGGCGAAATCTGGATCAAATCGAAGCGCTGCTCGAAAGTCGGTGAAATCCTGCGTTGCTGGCAGAATTGCTGGGCGGCGCGCGCGATCCGCCGGCGCTGCTGTGCTGTCGGCACGGCAGCGGCGTCAGCGGCATAGCGGAATTTCACTTCGCAGAAGATGATTCGTCCGCCGCGTCTGGCAATCAGATCGATCTCGCCGGCCGACCCGCGCCAGCGCCGCGCCAGAATCCGGTGAAAGGTCAGCATGAGATAGACAAGGGCGATGATTTCGGCGGCCCGCCCCCGATGATCGGCGCGCCGCCGCGCGGCATGCTGGCTAGACGGTGTGCGGACCATCCGACCCGTCTTCGCCACTGATCTTCAATGCTGCGCGATAGACCTTGTTGCGTGGCAGGCCAGTGGCCTCGACAACGGCGCGCACCGCATCGCGAAGCCGCTGGCCGTCCATCTCGGCACGAAGCATCGCCTGAAGCGTCGCATCGTCGATTTGTTCGGCATGGCGCGGCGCGCCGGCGACAAGAAGCACGATTTCGCCTTTTGGCGGCTTGCTGCCAGCGAACCTCCCGGCCAGTTCATCACAGCTGCCGCGGATCACCTCTTCGTGAAGCTTGGTCAGCTCGCGCGCCACCGCAGCTTCGCGCGGGCCGAGAATTTCGGCCATATCGGCAAGGCTCTGCGCCAGGCGTGACGGGGTTTCGAACCAGATGGTCGTGGCCTTCAGCGCCGCCAGTTCGGTGATTTGAGCGCGGCGTGCCGTTTTTGTCGTGGCCAGAAAGCCGGCAAACATGAACTGGTCTGTTGGCAGGCCGGACACGGCCAGCGCCGCCAGTACCGCGCTTGGCCCCGGCGCCGACAACACCGGAATGCCCTGCTCACGGCAAGCCGCGACGAGCTTGTAGCCGGGGTCGGAAATCAGCGGCGTGCCGGCATCGCTGACCAGGGCCACCGAGGTGCCTGCGGCAAGCTGGTCCAGAAGCCAGGGCCGCATCTTTGCCCCATTATGGTCATGATAGGCGACCAGTCTGGCGGTGGTTGATGTTCCGGTCAGGTTCAACAGCTTGCGGGTGATGCGTGTGTCTTCGCAGGCGATGATCCCGGCACGGCCAAGGACCTCGGCGGCGCGCGGCGAGAAATCACCAAGGTTGCCGATGGGGGTGGCCACAAGGGTAAGCGTGCCGGCTGTCATGATCGGGACAATCTTTCGGATGCCATGGTCGGTACCGACCGTGGAGGAGGTTGGCTTGTGAGGCCATCAAGGTATAGCCGATTAATGACTTACAGGCAAAAACAGGCCATGATGCCCGTGATGCCCATGATGCACAGCATTGTGTATAGGAAGTTCAGGAAGATGTTCAGGCGATTCGCCATCACTGTTTGTTTGCCGCTCGGACTTGCGGCGTGTGGCATAGCCGTCGAGCAAAGCAGCCTGCCCCGAACCACGTCACCTGACATTGCCGCCTCGCAGGCCAGCGCGCCTGAAACCCCATCTGTCGCAACGTCTGTCGCCACCCCCACGGATTCCACCGCCGCGACAACCGAAATCGCCGCGCTGGCCCCCTCGGTGACCGGCAGCATTGACCAGTTGATTGACAGCATCGCCGATCCTGAAGGGGCCGATCCTGAAGGGGCCGATCCTGAAGGGGCCGATCCTGAAGGGGCCGATCCTG
>JAYOST010000020.1:0-6452 GCA_038139365.1 Alphaproteobacteria bacterium | reverse complement strand
ACGAGCCAACAGATCAGGCAACAGATCAGGCAACAGATCAGCGCGCGCGTACGGGCGTCGATGCGGGTGATGGCAGTGGCAATATGGCCGCCGCCACGCCTGACGAGAGCGACGCGGTGCAGGCGACAGCCGAGATTGTCGGCACCATCATCTGGAACATCGAGTCCGCGCAGAAAGGCCGCGCCGCCGCGCCATTGGACCCGGTCATTCCGGTAGGCCCGGACCCATCGCTTGCCAGCGAGGCGCTGGAGGCCGCCTTTGCCTTGCTCACCAGACGTGAACAGGGGCTTCCTGAAGAAGGCTTCCTGATGCCGAACAAAGCCCCCGGAACCATGCGGATTGCGCTTCTCGTGCCAACCTCCGGTGCCAACGGTGCGCTTGGCAGCGAGCTGCAGCGCGGTGCCGAGTTGGCGCTGTTCTCGCTGCGCAACCGGCGGGTCGAACTTCTGGTATTTGACACAGCCGACAAGGGTGCTGACATCGCCGCGCGCGAGGCGGTACAGGCTGAAGCCGATATCATTGTTGGCCCGCTCTTCTCCGAGGCGGTGGTGCCGGCGCGCCGTGTCGCCGCCGAGGCGGGTGTGCCGATGCTGGCACTTTCCAACAATTCCGAGATCGCCGACCGTGGGAGCTGGCTTCTTGGCTATGTGCCGGAACAGCAGGTCGACCTTCTTCTCGGCCATGCGCTGACAACCGGCCGCAACAAGGTCGGGATCATCGCCGCCTCGGATGACTTTGGTCAACGCCTGGCGCGCCATGCCAGAACGCGTTTGGCGCAATTCGGTATCACGCCCGAGGATTTCGTCACCCTTACACCTGCCCAGCTTGCCGATGAGGATGAATTAAAGGCCGTGGTGCGGCGGTTCACCGGCTATCAGCCGCCAGCCGAGACCGAGGATGCACCTGCCGCCTTCGAATTGCCGCCACCGCGTTTTGATGCTGTGCTGTTCGCTGGAAGCGCCGATTTCGCCCTCCGGACCGCGCCGGTCCTTGCCTATTATGATGCCGATCCCGAGCGCGTACTCTATCTTGGCAACGCGCAGTGGAATCAGCGGCGGATTCTGATGGAGCCGTCATTGCAGGGCGGGCTGTTCGCCTCGCGCCCGACGGACCGTGACGACGCCTTCAACGCCCTCTGGTCATCGGCCTGGGACGGCCGGCCAGGGGCGCTGGCGCGGCTCAGCTTTGATGCCATGGCGATGGCCGCCATACTGGTGGACCAGCAACGCGCACAATGGAATGCAGCGCTGCAATCGGGATCTGGCTTCAACGGGTTCAGCGGTGCCTACAGGCTGCTTCCGGGTGGCGGCAACCAGCGTGCCTTCGAGATCAGGCAGATTGGTGGCGGCGCCTCAACCGTGCTGCAACCCGCCCCCGACAAGATCTAGGACCAGAAACAGGACAAGTGACCTGCGCCCGAAAATCGGGTCTGGTGTTGGTGGCCTGTGCCGACATTTACCTGTGCCGACATTTACCTGTGCCGGCATCTAGTCGCCGATGACAAGAAGGTCGGCCAGGATCCGGTTCAGCACCAGACGGCCGCGCGGGGTGACGCAAAGCCGCGCCGCGTCCATGGCCAGCACCCCGTCGGCAATCAAGCTGTCACGCGCCGCCATGTCGATGTGCAGGGGCAGGTCAGCGAACCGGTGGGACAGCGCCGCCATGTCCACCCCCTCGGCAAGCCGCAGTCCCATCATCAGCGCCTCGGCCACCGCCTCGCCGGCGCCTTCTTCGGTGATGGTCTCGATGCCGTGACCTTCGGTTTCGACCCGGTCAAGCCAGGCGGCCGGGCTGCGTCTTGTGGCAAGGCCGCGGCGACCGCCGGGGATGTCCAGCCTGCCATGCGCCCCGGGGCCGATTCCGATCCAGTCGCCGGCACGCCAATAGACAAGATTGTGCCGGCATTCGGCGCCGGGCCGGGCGTGGTTGGAGATTTCATAGGCCGGCATGCCGGCGTCCTCCATGATCTGGCCGGTTGCCAGAAACAGGTCGGCAGCCTGGTCATCCTCCATGGTCAGGACTTCGCCGCGCCGCGCGCGGGTGAAGAATACAGTGCCGGGCTCGATGGTCAGCTGATAGACCGACATATGGGTGATGCCAAGATCAAGCGCCTGGCGAAGCTCCTCTTCCCAGTCACTCTGCGTCTGGTCGTGGCGCGCATAGATCAGGTCAACCGACAGCCGCTCGAAATGGCGCTTCGCCTGGCGCAGTGCGGCGGTCGCTTCATCGGCGGAATGCTCGCGTCCGAGAAAGGCAAGCCCGTCATCGCGCAGCGACTGCACACCCAAAGACAGCCTGGTAACCCCGGCAGCGGCAAATCCGGCGAACATCGCCGCCTCCGCTGATGTCGGGTTGGCCTCGGCGGTGATCTCGACATCGGTGGCAAGGCCGAACAACTCATCCGCCGTCTCGATGATATCGGCGACAAGCGCTGGCGGCATCAGGCTTGGCGTGCCGCCACCGAAAAACAGGCTCGACAGCGGCCTTCCGGGGCCATAATGCGCCGCCATATGGTCCATTTCACGGCGGAAGGCGGCAGCGAAGCGGTCATGATCGACATCCGCCGCAACATGCGAGTTGAAATCGCAATACGGACATTTCGCGCGGCAGAAGGGCCAGTGAACATAGAGGCCGAAGCCCCGGTCATCATCATCAGCCGCCTTTGCCATCATGGAAAGCAGGCGGTGACAAGCTTGCCAAAGGCATCGGCGCGGTGACCGATATCAAGCTTTTCCTGCGGCTCCATTTCGCCAAAGGTCTGGTCATATCCGGTGGCCACAAACATCGGGTCATAGCCGAAACCACGATCACCGCGCGGTGGCCAGACCAGGTGACCATGAACAGTGCCCTCGAAGACCTCTTCATGGCCGTCCGGCCAGACAAGTGCCAGGACACAGATGAAGTGGGCGCGCCTGTCGTCGCCGCCGGTGGCGGCCAGCGAGCTGTTCACTTTCTGCATGGCCATGATGAAGTCACGATCGGGACCGGCCCACCGCGCCGAATAGATCCCCGGCGCACCGTTCAGCGCCGGCACGACAAGACCGGAATCATCGGCAAGCGCCGCCTTGCCGGTGGCGGCCATTGTCACCCGCGCCTTCAGCAGCGCGTTGCCGGAAAAACTGTCCTCGGTCTCTTCGGGTTCCGGTACGCCATGCTGGCTTGCCGAGGTGACGGTGAAGGGGCGGCCTTCGAACAGCGCCGCGATCTCGCGCAGCTTGCCGGCATTGTGCGAAGCCAGGACAAGGTCGGTTTCGGTGAAAATCCGGTGCTGAGAAGAGGTCATCACATCCTCCGTCAGGATAGTCAGGATATTACATGGCCGCCCGTACGGCGTCGGCCTGAAGGGAGAACAGATGCTGGCAGCCGGCGTCGGCGAGGTCGAGCATGCGGGTGAGCTCCTCGCGCCGGAACGGGCGTTCCTCGCCGGTGGCCTGGATCTCGACAAGGCCGCCATCGCCGCTGAGAACGAAATTGGCGTCGATCTCGGCGGTGCTGTCCTCGGCATAGTCCAGATCGGCGACGGCCATCCCCTGCCAGACACCGCAGGAAATGGCGGCAACATGGTCGCGCATCGGCTGGCGGGTGATCGCGCCGGACAGCAGCATCTTCTCGCAGGCAATGCGCAGCGCCACCCAGGCCCCGGTGATGGCCGCGGTGCGGGTGCCGCCATCCGCCTGGATGACATCGCAATCAAGCTTGATCTGGTGTTCACCAAGCGCCTCAAGATCGGTGACCGAGCGAAGCGCCCGCCCGATCAGCCGCTGGATTTCAAGAGTGCGCCCCCCCTGCTTGCCGCGCGCCGCTTCGCGGTCGGAGCGGCTGTGCGTGGAGCGTGGCAGCATGCCGTATTCGGCGGTCACCCAGCCGCGTCCGGAATTACGAAGAAAGGACGGCACCCGGTCCTCGACCGAGGCGGTGCACAGGACATGCGTGTTGCCGAACCTGGCAAGACAGGACCCTTCGGCATGAAGTGAAACGCCCTGTTCGAGCGAGACGGCGCGTAGGTCTTCGGCGGCACGGCCTGACGGGCGATCCATATGAAATCCTCTGAATTCGGTAACCTGTTGATGCAAAGTTCGTCGGTGCGATGTCATGGCCTTTGGTGGTGTCACGCCCATTGTAGCCGGGAGCGACATGCTGGCGATTGACCACGCTGCCGGCGTTACCCTAAGCTGAAAAGATGAATGACGCCACCCTTCTGGGCCTGAAACCACGCGCGCTGGAGATTTTCAACGCTCTTGTCACCGCCTATCTCGAATCCGGTCAACCGATCGGATCGAAGACGCTTGCGCAGCGCCTGCGACATGATCTGTCGCCGGCCTCGATCCGCAGCAATATGAGCGATCTGGAGCATGCCGGCCTGCTGTTCTCACCGCACACTTCGGCTGGACGCATCCCGACCGAGAGCGGCCTTCGGGTATATGTCGACGGGCTGATGGAATACAGCCCCGACCTGACCACCGAGGACCGGATGTCGATCGACGGTGAATGCGCCATTCGCGGGGTGTCGGTGGATGAACTGCTGGAAAAGACAAGCCGTACTCTGTCCGGCCTGTCGCGCTGCGCCAGTCTGGTTCTCTCGCCAGCCAGCAATGCCGAGTTGCAGCATTTCGAATTTGTGCCGCTTGGCGAGAACCGGGCGCTGGCGGTGCTGGTGCGGATGGATGGCAAGGTGGAAAACAGGCTGATCGACCTGCCATCCGGGGTGCCGCAATCGGCGATGGTGCGGGCCAGCAACTATATGAATGCCAGGTTGTCCGGGCGTGATCTTTCCGCCGCCACCGGCATGATCCGGACCGAAATCGCGGCACAGCGCGCCGAGCTTGACGAAATGTCCCGCCGTCTGGTCGAGGCGGGTGTCGGGCTGTGGGCCGAAGGCAGTTCTTCGGAGGACGCGGTGCTGGTGATGCGGGGCCAGTCCAACCTACTCGATGATATCCAGGCAGGTGAGGAGCTGGAGACCATCGGCCAGCTGTTCGACGAGCTCGAGGCGCGGGAAAACGCCCTGCGGCTTCTCGATGCGACAAGCGAGGGCGACGGGGTAAAGATTTTTATCGGCGCGGAAAACAAGCTGTTCACCAACACCGGATGCTCGATGGTGATCGCGCCCTATCATGATTCGAAGAAACATGTCATCGGCGCCATCGGGGTTCTGGGCCCGCGCCACATGAATTACGCGCGGATCATTCCGATGGTGGATTATACCAGCCGCGCCATTGCCGCAGTCCTCAGCTGATCATAGCCATCCCGTAATCCATTGCCGCGCCTGCTGTGCCCGGTCCAGAAGCGTGTCCGGCAGACGGAGCTGGTGAAGGGCGATCAGCCCCTCATGGTCAAGCCACAGCACCACCAGACCGACGATCATGCCAAGACCAAGCGCCACGGCAATCACCTGTGGCCTGACGCCGCTGCTGCCCTGCAGGGTGAACCGCGCGCGGCAATAAGGGCAGGACAGGTCTAGCGGCCCGATCGCCGGGTCGAGGCCGGGAAGCCTGACGCGACGCTGGCAGGATGGGCAGCTGCGCTCGTGGTGGCACCGTTCTACCGAGATTGACCTGTCCAGCGAGCGGACGAGGCTCTGTGGCAGATCATTGTCATGGAGCGGGCTTTGCGGTGGCGCGGTAAACACCTGGCTGCACAGATGGCAGGCGACAGGCATGCCGAAATAGCGGTGTAAATGATCAGGCACATCGACAAGCGACCTACATCGTGGGCAGCGCAACGGCATGGGGCGGCATCCTCTGCTGGCGAAACGGCGGAATATCCCGCCATCTGCCTTGATGCAGCCTGAAGGACTAATAAATCGTTAGCGCCAGATAGACTCTGGCTGATCAGGCCTCGTCCGGATCCGGGGTCGGATCGGTGCGAAGCGTCTTCATCGGCGCCGCTTTTTTGGCGGTGACCTTACGAGCGGCGCGTTTCGCGGCGGCCTTTCTGGCCGTCTTCTTCCTGGTGGGTTCCTTGCTTGCGGCGCGTTTCGTGGCAGCCTTTTTTGGCCCGACCTTTTTTGACTCAGCCTCTTGCGCCGGTTCTGCTGCCGGTTCTGCTGCCGGGTTCGGGGAACCTGCACGGGTGGGCATCTCGGCAAGGGCGCTCGCCACCGCTTCGTTTACCGCCTCACTGACGGCTTCACTGACGGCCTCACTGACGGCCGCCCTGATCGCGGATTTCAGATCCGACCCGAGAAGTGCCCATATCTCACTGCGCATCGCCGCGATCAGATCGGCGTTCATTGCCTCGGCATTCTCTGGCGTGGCGCTCTCGCCGGACTGCACGACGGCGCTGGCGATTTCCTCCATCGCCAGCTCAATATCGGTGGGATCTGGCGGCGCAGGGCTGGTGGCAGGCGGCGGCGGACCTTCCTCCCGGCCGATCTCCTGGCCCATCTCCTGGCCCATCTCTTGATTTTGTGCCCGATTTTGCTCCTGATATCGCTCTCGGGCGGCGTGGCC
>JAYOST010000019.1:8624-22596 GCA_038139365.1 Alphaproteobacteria bacterium | reverse complement strand
TGTCCGGCGTCAACGCGAATTTCCTCGCTGCCAGCCTCGCCGCCGCCAATCTTGATGCCGCACCTTCCGACGTCAATATCGTTGGCGAGCTTGCCGAGGCGCTTGAGACGGACAGCAGCCAGAAGACAGCCTGGCGGGATATATGGTCCGCCGGTCATGGCGTTGGCAGCATCACCGACATCCCGACGGTGACGCAGCTTGTCGACAGGCTTGAAGCGGAATATCACGCGGCGCTGGTGGCGCAACAGAGACAGGTCGCAATGCTGGCGCCTGCGGCGGGGTCGAAATGAGCCGTCTGCAGCCAAGCCATCGCCGCGACTACCCTGTCATCACCAGGCTGGCGACGCGCTGGGACGACAATGACATTTATGGCCATCTCAACAACACGGTTCATTACAAGCTGATGGACACGGCGGTGAATGGCTGGCTTCTGGAGGCGTGTCTTCTCGACCCGAAGCACGGCGCGACGGTCTATCTTGTGGTCGAGACCGGATGCAGCTATTTCGCCGAGCTTGGCTATCCGGCACCGGTTGATGTCGGGCTGCGGATCACCCGGCTGGGAAGGGCATCAGTGACCTATGATATCGGGCTGTTCGCACCGGACGCGGACACTGCTGCGGCGCGCGGCCATTTCGTCCATGTCAATGTGACCCGCGACACCCACAGGCCGGTACCGGTTGATGCCGCGGCGCGCACCGCTTTCGCCGCGCTGATGTCTGAAGGTGGCGATGGCTAGAGGCTGCGCAAACGCTGTTTCAGTGCCGATGACAGCGGCACGGCCTTGGTTTCATGGAAGGCTTCGTGGTTGGCCTCGACCACTTTCAGGTCATACAGATAATTCACCATCAGCCCGCCTGACTGGGCCATCCCCTTTTCCGACCGGTCGGCCCCGTAATTCAGCTGTTCAAGGATTGCCCCATTGCCGATATGGAAGCGCGCCACCGGATCGTTCGGCCAGCCATCGGCGCGGTCGGAGGCGGTGAAATAGCGTAGCGCTGCCGCCAGAAAGGGTTTTTCCTTTGTCGCAGCGGTCCCGTTCCAGAATCCGGCATCCGCCGTCTCGAATGTCGCGGCAAGGTCGGGATTGGCCTGGCGAAGCCATCGCATCAAACCCGGCACAGGTGACAGGGTGACAAAGCGTTTCAGCTCGGGAAATTCCTGTTTCAGATCCTGCGCCACGCGCTTGATCAGGAAATTGCCGAATGAAATGCCGGCCAGCCCGGCCTGACAGTTCGAGATCGAATAGAACACCGCGGTGCTGGCGCTGTGCGCTGGCAGTGCCTCGCGGTCGATCTGCAGCACCGGATCGATGGCCCGCGGGATCTCCTCGGTCAGCGCCACCTCGACAAAGATCAGTGGCTCCTCCGGCATCGAGGGATGGAAGAAGGCGAAGCAGCGGCGGTCCTCAGGGGCAAGGCGGGCGCGCAGATCATCCCAGGAGGAAATGGCATGAACAGCTTCATAGGCGATGATCTTCTCCAGAATGTTGGCCGGCGTTGACCAGTCGATCGGCTGCAGAATCAGGAACCCCGGGTTGAACCACATCCGGAGCAGCGATTTCAGTCCTTCATCAAGGCGCCTTGCCGCTGCATTCTCACGGCCAAGCTGCAGAAGCCGCTGGCGAAGCCTGACAAGCCGGACAGTGCCGCCCTCGGTGGCGTTCAGACGCCGGAACAACTCGATCCAGCGCGGCTCGGCAAGGGTGGCGATGGTGGCAAGATTGCTGGCGTCACGATCTCCGGCATAACGCCCGGCCGCCGTCGACAGCGCCGCTGTGTCAAGATCATAGGTGTCGGCGATATGTCCCAGAAGTGGTGCCAGTTCGTCATCCGTCATCGCATCGATCCTGTCGAGAAGCGTTGCGGCATAGACAAGCGAGGACACTTCGCCAGTGGCGGACAGCACCGACGCGACGATCGATTCCACCTGATCATCTTCCAACCCGCCAAACGGATGCCATCCCAGAACACCGATCCGGGTTGGCGCGTTGACAAGCGCTGTCAACATCGATTGCATAATGCGCATCCTGATACCCCTGCGAGATCGGCAGCCAACTGCCATGTCCCGCCAGTATGCCACATCTCCGCCTGGCATGACCGGCAAATTTCACCAGATCACCGCCGCGTTCTCATCATCATCCTGTTTATGCCGCCATGGTCATGCCGCCATGGTCATACCGCTATGTCTATGCCGGGGTGGCCAAACAGGACTGGTGAGGCGGGTCTGGTGAGGCGGGTCTGGTGAAGCGGGCCTGGTGAGGCGGGCCTGGTGAGGCGGGTCTGGTGAAGCGGGAGTGGGGTCGCGATTTATCGGTCATGCTGCAAAGGTTTGAAAAACGCCGCCGCTCCCCCTAGGATGCGGCAAGAGACTGTCGCGCCGTCGTCGCGCGGATCCAGGCTGAGGAGGATGCGGATGCCAGACGCCGCAGCAGCAACCGATATTGTCATCGCAGGTGCCGCACGCACCCCGATGGGTGGATTTCAGGGGGATCTGGCGCCGATTTCGGCACCACAGCTCGGCGGCGTGGCGATCCGCGCGGCGATCAGTGATGCCGGCGCCGATGTCAGCGCTGTCGACGAGCTGATCATGGGCTGTGTGCTGCCGGCCGGTCTTGGCCAGGCGCCAGCCCGCCAGGCCGGGTTCGCGGCCGGTCTTCTCGAAAATGTTCCAGCCTCGACACTGAACAAGGTCTGCGGGTCCGGCATGAAGACGGTGATGATGGCGCATGATCTGGTGCGCGCTGGAAGCGCTGAACTGGTTGTCGCCGGTGGCATGGAAAGCATGACAAACTCGCCCTATCTGTCGACCTCGACGCGCGGCGGCGCGCGGTTGGGCCACCAGGCGCTTCAGGATCACATGTTTCTCGACGGGCTCGAGGATGCCTATGACAACAACAGGCTGATGGGAAGCCTGGCCGAGGATTGCGCGGCGCGCTACCAGTTCTCACGAACCGCGCAGGATGAATTTGCCCTGCGCTCGCTGGAACGTGCGCTCGACGCCCAGAAGAGTGACGCTTTCGCCGCCGAGATCACACCGGTGACGGTGACCACCCGCAAGGCCGAGATGGTGGTCAGCGTCGATGAACAGCCCGGCAAGGCACGCCCGGAAAAAATCCCGCAGCTGAAGCCAGCCTTTGCCAGGGACGGCACGGTGACGGCGGCGAATTCATCGTCGATCTCCGACGGCGCGGCGGCATTGGTTGTGACTAGCGCGGCGCATGCGGCCACCGGCGGGATGAAGGTACGGGCCCGGATCCTGGGCCATGCCAGCCATTCGCACGACCCGCAATGGTTTACCACCGCGCCGGTGCCGGCTGCGCAGAAGCTTCTCGCCAGGCTTGGTTGGGGCGTCGATGATGTCGATCTGTGGGAGGTGAACGAGGCCTTTGCCGTGGTGCCCATGGCCTTCATGCACGAGATGGGCCTGGCGCCTGACCGGGTAAATGTGAATGGCGGTGCCTGTGCGCTTGGTCACCCGATAGGGGCCTCGGGAAGCCGCATCATTGTGACGCTTTTGAACGCGCTGGAGACACGCGGCCTGTCACGCGGCATCGCCGCCATCTGCATTGGCGGCGGCGAGGGCACTGCCATCGCCATCGAACGTCTGTAGCGGTGGAGGGGCAAACCGACAGCCCGGCCATCGCCGATGTCAGCAGAGCTGGCCGCGACGCTCCGATCGCGGTGATCGATATCGGCTCGAACTCGATCCGTCTGGTGATCTATGCCAGTGGTGGCCGTTATCCCTTCCCATTGTTCAATGAACGCTCCAACTGCCGGCTTGGCGAGGGGCTCGGCAGTGACAACATGCTCCAGCCCGAGCGGATCGAGGTGGCGCTGGCGGCGATTTCGCGGTTCTCGAAAATCATGAACGCGATGGGTGTCTCCACCATCCATGCCATTGCCACCGCGGCGGTGCGACGGGCGCATAATGGTGATGATTTCACCGGCCCGGCCGAACTCATGCTCGGACAGCCCATTCAGGTGCTGAGCCAGCAGGAGGAAGCGGATTATGTCTCGCGCGGGCTGACACTCAACATCGCCGATGCAACAGGCCTTGTTGCCGATCTTGGTGGCGGCAGTCTTGAGGTGGTGGCGCTGGCGAACGGAGCGGCACGGCATTCGACAAGCTTCAATTTCGGCCATTTGTCTGACATCAGCGAGGACGCCATCGTCCGCGCCTTTGCGAAAACGCCATGGATCGCCGGCGCCGAGGGCCAGCGCATCTATGGTGTCGGCGGATCCTTCCGCGCGTTGGGTCTGGCCTATATCGAACAGACCGGGTATCCGCTGCCGGTGCTTCACGGTCTTCGCATTCCCGGGAAGGAGGCGTACCAGCTCCTCAGCGCCTTCTGCCGCGAGTCGCCCGATCTGGCCGGGGTGCCGCTCGGTCGCCGCCAAACCATGCCGATGGCGGCGCGGATCATGCGCGCGCTTCTTCGCCAGAGCGAGGCGTCGCGGATCACCATCAGCGGCACCAGTATCCGTGACGGGCTGATCGCCGACCGCGAGCTTGGCGCGAATGATCGCAGCGACTTCCTCAAGGTCGTCTGCCAGGAGATTTCACTTGCCTCGCACCGGTTCGCTGGTGTCCCGGAGGCGCTGATGACACTTCTCCGGCCGATCTTCATGCATCGCGAGGGCGGGGACCAGGACGAAGCCTCGCGTGACCGCGCCAGGTTCGAGAGGCTTCTCGAGGCTGCCTGCTACCTGTCCGACATGTGCTGGAACGAGCATGAGGATGTGCGTGGCGATCTCGGGGCGCGGCGGGTTCTTGGTCTGCCGGTAAACTGTGTCACTCACAAGGAACGGATCTGGCTGGCCACCGCAATCTACCATCGTTATGTCGGCCGCAAGACCAACAAGTCACGGCCGCCTGAGCTGTCCGCCATACTGAGCCGTCGCCGTCGCGCCGAGGCCACCACCATCGGGCTCGGGCTGCGATTTGCCCTGACCTTTTCTGGTGGCACGGCGTTGAATCTGCAGCGGCTGCGGCTAAGCCATGATGAAGAGACACTGACCCTTCATGTTGATTCCGGCAGCGTTGCGCTTGTCGACAGCCATACCAGGCGGCGCTTCCAGCAGCTGGCGCAAAGTGCTGGCATGGCGGCCCATATCGAGGGCGCCTGACAATCGGTTCACGCGGCGTGCTGCCTGCCGGTGGTCTGGAAACCGCAATGCCGCGTTGCTATATCTCAGCAACGCGAAGAAGTGTGCCAGTCCTGGCCGGCAGAACCGCAAAGAGACGGATATGAGTGCCCCCGACGACATTGCTCCGATCACCGCACCGCGCGTCCTTGGCGATGTCGGCAGCATGCTTGATGACGGTCTTATCGCGGCTGACGAAGGCGGGCGTATCATGTCCGCGAACAGCGCCGCCGTGCGATTTCTGGGCGAGGGACTTGTCGGCAGAAACCTGGGCGAGGTGATCGCCAGCAAGGAGGTTGCCGATGTTCTGGACGGGCGTGACAACTCCTGCACCCTTGTCTTTTCCTCGCAGACCAATGTCGCGATGGAATTCGATGTCCGCATCCGGCGTGGCGATGACGGGATGATCATGGTGCTTCTTCTTGACATGACCCTGCAGCGCAATCTGGAGAAAGTGCGTCGTGATTTTGTCGCCAATGTCAGCCATGAGCTCCGCTCGCCGCTGACCAGCCTCGCAGGTTTCATCGAGACGATCCTTCTCAACGAGGTGCGGGACTGGCCGACCCAGCAGCGCTTTCTGAAGATCATGGAGGAAGAAGCCGACCGCATGTCGCGGCTGATCGACGACCTGCTGTCACTGTCACAGGTCGAGGTGGATGAGCATATCGTTCCCGATGAGACGGTGCCGGTGATGGAGGTCCTGAAATCGGTCATTGCCAGCCTCGAGACGCGCGCGGCACGGCGGCGGATGACGATCAGTCTGACCGATAACCGCGCGGCAGGGTCGCGCAGGTTGCTGATGCTGGGCTTTGCCGACGAGGTCAACGAGGTGTTCCATAATCTGATTGAGAATGCGATCAAATACGGTTTCGAGAACACTGGAATCGAGATTGATGTGGCGCAGCAGAGCGACGAGCTGGTTGTGATCTCGGTGAAAAACCAGGGGGAGGCCATCGCCGAGAAGCATCTTGGCCGGCTGACCGAGCGGTTCTACCGCGTCGACAAGGCCCGCTCGCGCCAGATCGGCGGCACCGGACTTGGCCTTGCCATCGTCAAGCATATCGTCAACCGCCATCGTGGCAGCATGCAGATCAGCAGCTCGCCCGAAGGTATCACATGCTTTGCGGTGTCACTTCCCGTCCTTGCAGAAGGCCAGTCCTTGCAGAAGGATAGGGTCACAAAACTGTAATGATGCTGTGGCACATGCGTCTTTCAGGCGTGGCAGAGAAGGGACGGGACCATCATGTCGATCAGGATACTTGTCGCCGATGACGAGCCGAACCAGCTTGAACTTCTGACCTACA
This sequence comes from Alphaproteobacteria bacterium, assembly GCA_038139365.1. GTDB lineage: Bacteria > Pseudomonadota > Alphaproteobacteria > Puniceispirillales > Puniceispirillaceae > UBA8309. Next base: position 16,148 of record JAYOST010000019.1, on the reverse strand, counting down.
ACCTGACCCAGGCTGATTTTGAGGTGATCCGTGCCGAGGATGGTCAGCAGGCGCTGGACATGATCGACGAGCACCGTCCGGACCTGGCGATCATTGACTGGATGATGCCGCAGATGTCGGGGATCGATGTCTGCCGCACCCTGCGGTCCCGCGCCGAAACCAAACGCCTTCCAATCATCATCCTCAGCGCCCGTGGCGAAGAAGGGGATCGCACCCTTGGTCTCGATATCGGCGCCGACGACTATATTTCCAAGCCGTTCTCGCCGCGCGAGATGATCAGCCGTGTCCGCGCCTTGCTGCGCCGGGCGCATCCGGCGCTTGCCGACGATATTCTGGAATTTCATGACCTGCGATTCAACCAGACGACGATGGAGATCACCCGTGACGGCCATCTCGTCTCGCTCGGTCCGAAAGAAAGCCGCCTTCTGGCCATCCTGATGGAGCGACCTGGGCGGGTGTTCAGCCGGGCCCAGCTTCTGGACCTTGTCTGGGGGCATGGCGTTTTTGTCGAGGAGCGCACCGTGGATGTCCATCTCTCGCGCCTTCGCAAGGCCCTCACCACGCCGCTGCGTGACGGGGGCAGCGCGCCCAACCTGATCCAGTCGATCAGGGGAAGCGGCTATGCGCTTCGGCCCCCGCACGAGTTCCAGTAGGCCGGGCTGTACCCGCTGTCCGAACGTCTCGAATCCACGACAGGCTGAACATCACTGGATTGCCGTCCGCGAAGCTGGCAAAGTGCGGCCGCACACGGTGTGCCGAATGACCCAGCCCAGAGGACTTCCCCAAGATGACCGCCACGTCTGTTTCCGTTTCCACGCATTTTGTGCCGCTGTCCGTGATCATGGCGGATCATGGCGGCGATCTCGGTGCCTATATGGCGGCGCATGACACGCGCGATGTCACCGTCACCATGCCGGTGGAGATGGAGGTGGCTGGCAAGGGCGGACAGAAATTCTTTGTCGCTGTTGCGGTGACCTGGAATTTCGACAGTGCCGAGCCGCTTGAGGACGCCGCCGCTGCGGACTGCCCGGCCGGGCATCAGCTTGTCTTTGCCTGGGTGCCGGCCCATAGTTACGGCACTGACGATTTCGGTATCTATTTCGAGGATGCCGGCATTGGTGCCACTCTTCAGAACGGTCTGATCGCCGAGATTATCGAGAAGGCGCGGATCGAGGCGCTTGTTGCCGGTGGGTGATGAGGCCGAGTGATGAGGCCGGGTCATGATCCCGGGTCATAATCCCGGGTCATGATCCCGTCTTGCCACGTTGGCCAGCGCAGCGTTTCGAGCAATATCGCACCTGTTCCCAGTCACGTTCCCACTTCTTGCGCCAACTGAAGGGCCGCCCGCAACTGGCGCAAATCTTGCTGGGAAGGTCCCGCTTCTGTAACCTTTTTGTCATAATCGCACCGTATATGTCTGCGGAGTGAAATGCCAACAGGTGTGCCTCATGACAAGACCCCGCAATGTTCTTTTTCTGTGCACCGGCAATTCGGCCCGATCCATTCTCGCCGAGGCGATCCTGCGCCATTACGGGGACGGCCGGTATCGGGCCTTTTCAGCTGGATCAATGCCTTCCGGCGCACCCAACCCGGCAGCGATTGCCACGTTGCGGTCCCGTGGACTTGACCACGCCTTCGCGCGTTCAAAGAGCTGGGATGAATTTGCCGGTGACGCCGCCGCCAGCATGGACCTTGTCATCACAGTCTGCGCCAATGCCGCCGGCGAGACCTGTCCGGTCTGGCCAGGGCATCCACATACCGCGTATTGGGGGGTTGAAGACCCGGCTGCGGTCACCGGAAGTGAACAGGATATCATGGCCGCTTTTGCCGTCACCTTCGATCAGATGAAGGCGCGTGTGGACGCGCTTCTGGCGCTCGGGGATGCGCCGCTTGCGGATCTGATGCCGCGGATATGCGCCATTGGAGAGCTGCCATGATCCGTGCCGACACGGCCCGTAGGCTGGCGGCCGAGTTTTTCGGCACCATGCTTCTTCTGACCACGGTCATCGGGTCCGGCATCATGGCGGAGCGTCTTGCCGACGGGAATCTTGCGGTGGCACTTCTTGGCAACACAATCCCGACCGGCGCGATCCTCTATGTGCTGATCACCATTTTCGGGCCGGTGTCGGGAGCGCATTTCAACCCGGCGGTGACGCTGGCCTTCCTTCTGCGCCGTGAGATCACCTTTCCGCGCGCCGCGCAGTTCATGTTTGTGCAGACCTTCGGGGCGGTCTGCGGGGCGATGCTGGCGCATGTGATGTTCGAGATGCCGGTCCTGCAGCTCTCGCAGAATCTGCGCAGCGGCCCGGCGCAATGGATCTCGGAATTCACCGCCACTTTCGGTCTGTTGACGGTGATTTTCGGCGGGCTGCGCTGGCGTCCTGATGCGGTTCCGGCACTTGTCGGCCTCTATATCACGGCGGCCTACTGGTTCACCGCCTCGACAAGCTTCGCCAACCCGGCGGTGACCTTTGCCCGTGCCTTTACCGACAGTTTCTCCGGCATCCTGCCGGCCGATGCGTCTGCGTTCATTGTCGTCCAGCTGGCGGCGGCGGTGGTGGCCAGCTTCACCCTTCGCTGGCTGTTTCCGGGTGGAGATGACCAGCGACAAGGATGATCGGGAATTTACCGGTATCGCGGATGACATTGGCCGGCGGCTTCTCTAATATCCGGCGGCAAGACAGATGACGCCAGCGAGGCCAGCCGTGACCAACGACCAGATTCATACCTATGACAAAGCCGCGATCGCCCGTTCGGTGGCGCGGATGCTGCTCGAGATCGAGGCGGTGCTGTTCCGTGCTGACGAGCCTTTCACCCTGACATCGGGGATGAAAAGCCCGGTCTATATCGATTGCCGCAAGATCATTGCCTTTCCGCGAATGCGTTCGCAGATGATGGATTACGGCCGCACGGTGATCATGAATGACATCGGCTATGAGAGCCTTGATGCCGTCGCTGGCGGTGAGACGGCCGGCATTCCGTTCGCCGCCTGGTTGGCAGAGCGCACCGGATTGCCGATGCATTATGTCCGCAAGAAGCCCAAGGGGTTCGGCCGCGATGCCCGCATCGAAGGCGATATCAGGGATGGCCAGCGTGTGCTGCTGGTCGAGGATCTGGCCACTGATGGCGGCAGCAAGCTGAGCTTTGTCGAGGCCATTCGCACTGCCGGTGCCGAGGTCGGCCATACCTTCGTGATCTTCTATTACGATATTTTCAAGGATGCCGAAGCCGAGCTTGCGGCGGAGGGAATCCAGCTTCACTACCTGTCGACCTGGTGGGATGTGCTAGCGGCAAGCCGCGAGGTGGGGAGCTTCGATGAGGCAACACTTGCCGCCGTCGAGGCATTCCTTCACGATCCGCGCGGCTGGTCGAAGGCGCATGGCGGGGCCTGACAGATCGTCCTGACCGGATGTTGATGTAACGGAGTTTCAAAGAGGGAGGATTCCATGGTGATCGATTTTGCGAACTTTACGCCGTTCGCCTCGTTGATCGGCGGGGTTATGATCGGGCTGGCGGCATTGCTGCTGATGCTTTCGCACGGTCGGGTGATGGGAATCAGCGGCATTCTGGGCGGCATCGTGCAGCCGTCTGACAGGTCCGATGTGCCATGGCGGCTGTTGTTTGTTGTCGGCATGCTGATTGGCCCCTTCGCCGTGATCCATCTTCTTGGCCGGCCGATCGAGATCGTGCCGAACACGACTGGAGTGCTGCTGCCTGTGGCCGGGTTTGTTGTCGGTCTTGGCACCGCGGTCGGCTCGGGATGCACGTCCGGCCACGGCATTTGCGGCCTTGCCAGGCTGTCGGTGCGCTCGGCTGTTGCAGTCGGCACCTTCATGCTGACCGCGGTCATCACCGTCTATATCGTCCGTCACGTCGTCTGAGGGGGCAGTATCATGATGCGTCATATCTCGCTTGTCCTTGTTGGGGCGCTGTTCGGTGCCGGTCTTGCCCTGTCGGGCATGTTGAATCCCTCGAAGGTTGCCGGCTTTCTTGATTTGTTTGGTGTCTGGGACCCGTCGCTTGCCTTTGTCATGGGCGGTGGTGTCATCGCCAATTTCATTGGCCACCGGATTGTCACCCGCCGCGCGGCACCGCTCTATGAAGGCGGGTTCAACCTGCCGGCAAACCGGTCCATTGACGCCAGGCTGCTGTCCGGCGCCGGTCTGTTCGGGATCGGCTGGGGCCTTGGTGGGCTTTGCCCGGGGCCAGCGATCTCCTCACTTCTTCTGGTTCCGGGGGATGCCGTGCTGTTCGTGATGATGATGCTGGCCGGCCTTGCCGTTGGCCGCATGCTGACAAGTGGCCCTGCCGCCCGCCCGGCCCCGCAGGGCTGACGATTCCGACAATGCGACGGCGCTTTACACAGAGTTTTGCACAGGTGTTTGTGCAGGCGTCTGCACAGGCAGGCGGCAGCGGCACGGTTCAGGAATGACTGTCGCGCCGCATTTCGACATCGACATGGATGCCTTCTGGCGGGACCCGTATCCAACGCTGACCCGCCTGCGGGCAGAGGCGCCTGTCGCCTATGTACCGCAGCTTGACGGCATCGTCATCACCCGCCGCGACGACATTGATATCTGGGAAAAGCGGATCGATATCTTCAGCTCGGAACAGCCCGGCGGGTTAATGACGCGCCTGATGGGCCAGAATATGATGCGCTGTGACGGTGCCGCACACCAGACACAGCGGCGGGCGATGCAACCCGCGGTATCGCCGCGCGCCGTCGCACGGCATTGGCGCGAGGCCTTTCGCACCGCGGCGACGCGACTCCTTGACGATCTGGCACCGCGTGGCGGGGGTGATCTCTGCACCGACTACGCGATGCCGCTGTCCGGTGAGGCGCTGCGCCTGATCACTGGACTGGACAACATCACTGCCGCCGAGATGGATGCCCATTCGCAGGCGATGATCGACGGTATTTCGAACTATGCCGGCGATGCTGCCACCGAAGCGCGCTGTCGCGGCGCGGTGGCTACGCTTGACGCTGCCATCGAGGCAAAGCTGCAGGGTTTCACCAGGCACCCGCCGGACGCTGATACGCTGGAAGGGCTGTCGGTGATCGCAGTGCTGCAGCGCGCCGGTGCGCCGCACGATCAGATCCTCGCCAACACCAAGCTGGTCATCAGCGGTGGACAGAATGAGCCGCGCGACGCCATTGCCGGGGCTGTCTGGGCGTTGCTGACGCATCCGGCGCAGCTGTCGTTGCTTCTGGATGGCAGCATCGGATGGCACCGAGCCTTTGATGAATATGTGCGCTGGATGTCACCGATCGGGATGTCGCCGCGCCGTCTTGCCGGCACCGCCACAATCGGCGGGGTCGAGATCGGGCCAGAGGGGCGCGCCTTTTTCATGTTTGCGGCGGCCAATCGCGATCCGGCGCATTTCGATGACCCTGACAGCTTCGATATCCGTCGTGATACCCGCAAGCAGATTGCCTTTGGGGCTGGGCCGCATTTCTGCGCCGGTGCCTTTGCTGCGCGCGCGCTGGTCGCGGATGTCGCCCTGCCGATGCTGTTCGAAAGGTTCCCCGAACTGCGGCTCGACGCGGATTCGGATGTGGTGTTCCGTGGCTGGGCCTTTCGGGGGCCACTTCGCGTTTCTGTGCTGTGGAGCTGATCACGGTCATATGTCATGACGCCGCACCTGTGCCTGTAAGGGGCGAATTAAGAACATCCGCCGGCGATTGCCACGCCAAAGAATAACGGTGGAAATCACAGGAGCGACGCGTGCGCGAATTCGATTACATCATAGTCGGGGGCGGCTCAGCCGGCTGCGTTCTGGCTGAACGGCTGACCGCCAGTGGCAAGCATCATGTCCTGCTGCTCGAGGCCGGACCATCGGACCGCCGCTTCTGGGTCCAGGTGCCGATCGGCTATGGCATCCTGTTTCACCAGAAGGCGGTCAACTGGATGTATAATTCCGAGCCAGAGGCCGAGCTCGGCGGGCGCAGCATCTACCACCCGCGCGGCAAGGTTCTCGGCGGGTCGAGCTCGATCAACGCGCTGGTCTATCATCGGGGCCAGGCCGGTGATTATGACGACTGGGCGGCAGCCGGCAATGAGGGATGGTCCTATAGCGACATTGCCGACACCTTTGACGGCATCGAGACGGCCCCGGCTGGTGGCGTTGGCGCCCCCTTCATGCAGGTCAGCGATACCAGCGCCGATCATCACGCGCTGTGCCGATCCTTTGCCGATATCTGTCACGAGGCGCAGGTGCCATGCAGTGACATCCCTCTTCGTGAAGGGGATGGTGTCAGCGCCTATCTCACCACCACGCGCGATGGCCGCCGCTGTTCCAGCGCCGCCGCCTTTCTGCGGCCGGCAATGGCGCGGTCCAACCTGACAGTGGTCACCGGCGCGCATGTCACATCGATCGGGTTTCAGGGAAGGCGGGCAAGCAGTGTTCGCTACCGGCATCGTGGTGTCGAGACCGAGGCGCGGGTGAGGGGTGAAATTCTGCTGGCAGCCGGGGCGGTCGGGTCACCACAGCTGTTACAGCTGAGCGGCGTTGGCGCGGCGGCGCATCTTCTCGGGCTGGGGATTGAAATGGTGCATGACCAGCCCGAGGTCGGCCGCCATCTGCAGGACCATTTCGGGGTCAACTACATCTTCAAGGCGAACCGCAGGACGCTGAATGACGTGTTTGGTAGTTGGTACGGCAGATTGTTCGCCGGGCTGCAATATCTGGCGACACGGCGCGGTCCGCTGTCGCTCAGCGTCAACCAGTTTGGCGGGCTGGTGAAGTCGCGGCCAGGTCTGGCCAGGCCGGACATGCAGCTGTATATGAACCCGCTCAGCTATCAGAGCCAGCAAAAGGGCAGGCGCAGATTGATGCGCCCAGACAATTTTTCCGGGTTCATCATCGGCTTCAACAGCTGTCGCCCGAAGAGCGAGGGCAGCGTCAGCATCACCAGCACGAACGCCGCCGCCGCGCCGGCGATCCGGCCGAATTACCTGCAGCATGAGGACGACCGGGCCGAGGCGCTGGCCATGGCGCGGTTCATCGAACGTCTTCACAATACACCGACGCTGGCCGGACTTCTTGCCGATGCGCCATTGGTGCCGCTCGAGACCATGAGTGATGAAGAGGTCATCGACGATGTCAAGGCACGCGGCGGCACCGTGTTTCATCTGTGCGGAAGCTGCCGGATGGGGCCGCGCGCCGACAGCGCGGTGGTGGATTCCCGGCTTCGCGTCCACGGTCTGGAGGGTCTGCGCGTCTGCGATGCCTCGGTTTTCCCCAATATCACCTCGGCCAACACCAACGCGCCGACGCTGATGCTGGCCAGCAAGGCCGCGAGCCTGGTGCTGGCAGATGCAAGATAGGCCGGATATCGCCATTTCGTGATGTCGGGAAATCAAGCCTGAGCTTGTGGGAAGAGATTACCACGTCTATATAACGCAGATGTGAAACACGCGCTCGGCGATCAATGATGAAATTCAGAACTTCCTATATCTGGGCAGCTCTGGTGGCGCTTGGCGTTGCCGGCTGGATGGTGTCTGGGCAATTCGCCAGCGCCCC
>JAYOST010000019.1:0-8524 GCA_038139365.1 Alphaproteobacteria bacterium | reverse complement strand
TGGTGGCGCTTGGCGTTGCCGGCTGGATGGTGTCTGGGCAATTCGCCAGCGCCCCCTCAACCGATGCTCCTTCATCCGGGGCACAACAGGCAGGTGCGCAAACCTCCACCGCAACGCCGCCTGATACCATGCCAGCAGCGGGCGCGGGCGCGGTCGAATCCCCCATTGTTTCCGCTGTAACCGTCAGGAACAGCGCCGTGCGCCGCATGGTGCGGGCCAGCGGTGTGACCCAGCCAAAGGCGGTCATCACCATATCGGCGGAAATCGGCGGCACTGCCAGAGCGGTGCCAGCAAGCGAGGGCGGTGCGGTGAAGAAGGGTGAGGTTCTGGTGCAGCTTGATACCAGCACGCTGCCGGCGCAGATTGAGGCGGCGAAAGCCGAAATCGAGGCTGCCACATCCGCCTATGACAGTGCTGTCGCACAATCCGCAGGTACCTATGCCGAACAGCGCGCCGCCGCGGTTGCCAATCTTGATGTGGCGCGGCAACGCCTTGAGATCGCCGAGAAGCTGGCCACCCAGAATTTCAGCGCGCCAGTCGAGCAGGCGCAACTGAAGGCGAATTACGAGAATGCCCGCATGGCGCTGGCACAGATTGATCTGGCGAAGAATCTGCGTGCCGAGGTGGAAATTTCGCAGAGCCGGGCCCGCCTTGCCACGGCGAAATCGAATCTCGCGGTGCTGCGCGACCAATTGACGAAATCGACCATCAAGGCGCCTTCTGACGGCTGGCTTGAGACCATGCATCTCGAGATTGGCGAGCGGATCGCCGCCGGCGCACCCGCTGCCACGATCCTGGATATGGGTGAGGTGACGATCATCGTCGCCGTGCCGCAGACAAGCATCGGCCAGGTGTCGACCGGTGATCCGGTCAGCATCGATGTCGCCGGGATTGGGCTTCGCAAGGGGGTGGTTTCGAAAATAGCCTCGATCAGCAGCTCGACCACCCGCACATTCGAAGTCGAGGTCAGCGTTCCAAACGAGCGTCGTGAGCTTCGCGCCGGCATGACGGTCGAAGCCAGCATCGATGTCGGCTTCCAGCCGGCCTTCGGCATGTCGCCGGCACATCTTTCGGTGGCTGGCGACGGATCGCTGGCCGCGAAAATCGACGATGGTGGCACGGTACGCGCTGTGCCGGTGGAGCTGGTGCGCTCTGGTGCCGAGCAGGTGTTTGTCTCGGGCCTTCCCGATGGGGCCAGGCTTCTGACCTTCGGACAGGCCTTTGTTGAGGATGGTGACGCCGTCCGTGTTGCCTCGGTGCCGGCATCATGACCGGTGTGATCGCCGCCGCCTTTTCGCGCACCGGCGCGGTGTTCATCGCGCTGCTCGTGCTGTCTGGCTTCGGCTACATGTCCTTTCTCGACATTCCAAAGGAAGCAACACCGGATGTCGACATCCCGGTGGCCTATGTGTCGGTCGCGTATGACGGCATCTCGCCGGAGGATTCCGAACGGCTACTTGTGAAACCGCTGGAGAAACATCTGCGGTCTGTGCAGGGGCTGGACAAGATGTCCTCGGTGGCGTCAGAGGGCTATGGCTCGGTGTCGCTGGAATTTGACGCTGGTGAGGATATCGACCGCATTCTCGACGATGTGCGCCAGGCGGTGGACGACGCCAGACCGGATCTTCCCGGTGAGGCGGACGAGCCGACGGTGACCGAGGTCAACCTGTCACTTTTCCCGATTTTGACAGCGGCGCTTTACGGGCCGGTATCCGAGCGCGAGATGGTTCTCGCGGCGCGCGAGATCAAGGACAAGGTGGAATCTCTCGAGGGTGTCCTCGAAGTGACAATCGGCGGTGACCGCGAGGAAGTTCTCGAAATTCTGCTCGACGCGGCAGCGGTCGAGGCCTACGGACTCGATCCTTCGGCGGTGATCCGGCTTGTCAGCGGCAACAACCAACTGGTCACGGCCGGGGCGATTGACGATGGCGGCGGCCGCCTGATGGTGAAGGTGCCGGGGGTTATTGAATCCATCGACGATTTGGTGAAGATGCCGGTTCAGGCGCGGGATGGCACCGCCATCACCTTTGGCGACATCGCCGTGGTGCGGCGTGCCTTCCGTCAGGCCGAGGGCTGGTCGCGGGTGAATGGCGAGCCGGCGGTTGTTCTCGATGTCAGCAAGCGGGTCGGTTCCAACATCATCAATGTCGTCGAGGCGGCGCGCGCCGTGATCGATGAGGAGGCCGCAAAGATCGGCGAGGGTGTGAAGGTTACCTACCTGTTCGACGATTCAAAGGATGTCCGAAATCTGCTCAGCGATCTTGGCAACAATGTCGCCGCGGCTGTGATCATCGTCATGGTCGTGGTTCTGGCGGTTCTCGGCATCCGCAACGCCACGCTCGTCGGGCTTGCCATTCCGGGAAGCTTCTTCATCGGCATCTCCGTGCTCAATCTGATGGGCGTTACGATGAACATCGTCGTGCTGTTCTCGCTGATCCTTGTGGCCGGCATGCTTGTCGACGGGGTAATTGTCACAACAGAATACGCCGACAGGCGGATCGCCATGGGATCAAGCCGCCGCGACGCCTATCTCCAGGGCGCGCAGCGTATGTCATGGCCGATCATATCGTCGACGGTGACCACGCTGATGGTGTTTCTGCCGCTGTTGTTCTGGCCGGGGATTGTCGGCCAGTTCATGAAATACCTGCCGATCACGGTGATGAGCGTGCTTGTCGCCTCGCTGTTCATGGCGCTGATCTTCATTCCGGTGCTTGGCGGCATCATCGGCAAGAAATCAGTGCCGAAAGGCATCATTTCCGCGACTGCGCCGCAAAGCTACCGCTGGACGCTGAAACAGGCCATCCGCTTTCCGGTTCTGACCATGGTCGCGGTGATCAGCATCATCGTCGCCAGCTTCACCGGATATTTCATGGCAGGTTACGGTGTCGCTTTCTTCCCCGATATCGAGCCGGAGCAGGCAAGTGTCCAAGTGCTGGCGCGCGGCGATCTGTCGGCAAAGGAGCGCGATGCGCTGGTGAACATCGCCGAGACCTCGATCCTGCCGGTTTCCGGGGTCAAGGATTTCTATGCCCGGTCCTTCCGTCCGGGAAGCGGCGGGCACCAGGCGCCACGTGATTCCGTCGGCACCATCCGCACGGTCTTCGCCGACTGGAACGAGCGTGACCCGGCGGCCACGCTGATGGACCGCATGCGCGGCATGATCGCCGGCCTAGCCGGTGCCGATTTCAGCATCAGCAAGCAGCAGCAGGGACCTGGTGGGGGGCTTCCGATCCGTATCGAGATCATGGGTGAAAATCTCGACGAGATCGCCGCTGCCACCGACTCCGTGGTCGCCCGCATGGGTGAACTTGGTGGCTTTGTCGATGTCGCCGACAACCGGCCGCTGCCGGGCCTTGAATGGACGCTTGTCACCGACCGCGAGGCGGCAAGCCGCCATGGTGTCTCGATTTCTGGTCTTGGCACCATGATCAAGATGCTGACGCGCGGGGTCCGGATTTCCGATTTCCGTCCTGATGATTCCGAGGATGAGCTTGATGTTGTCATGCGCTTCATGGGCGACCAGCGCAATCTTGACCGGCTGAGCGAGCTTCGCGTGCCGGCGGCTGACGGGTCCTATGTGCCGCTGTCGGTGTTCGCCAAGCTGCAGCCACGCCAGAAAGGCGGCGATATCGAGCGCAAGGACGGCGACCGCTACATGTATATCAATGCCGATGTGGCGAACGGCAGGCTGCCGGCGGAACGTGTGGAGGCGCTTCAGGCGTCGCTTGCCGCAACGCCGCTGGCGCAGAATGTACGCCTCGTCTTCGCTGGTGAGAACGAGGACATGGCGGAAACGGGAGCTTTCCTGGGTCAGGCTTTCTCGCTGTCGCTGCTGCTGATGCTTGTCGTGCTGATGGTGCAGTTCAATTCTGGCTGGCAGGCCTTTGTCACCATGTCCGCGATCCTGCTGTCGACAGGCGGCGTGATGCTCGGCCTGTGGGCGACGGCGCAGCCCTTCGGCATTGTGATGTGCGGCCTTGGCGTGATCGCGCTTGCCGGCATCGTGGTGAACAATAATATTGTCCTGATCGACACCTTCAATGAGTACCGGGCCCGCGGCTATGGTGCGCGCAGCGCGGCGTTCCGCGCCGGTCTGGTGCGTTTCCGTCCGGTTCTGCTGACAGCGGTGACCACCATTCTCGGGCTGTTGCCGATGGTCTTCCAGCTGACCATCAAGCTCACCGAACGGACCATTCTGGTCGGCGCGCCATCCTCGCAATGGTGGACGCAGCTCTCCAGCACGATTGCCGGCGGCCTGGCCTTTGCCACGGTGCTGACGCTGGTGGCGACACCGGCGATGCTGGTGATCGGTGACCGGCTGGCGCGCTTCGCTGGTATCCTTGCGGGCAAGGCTGCTGGTGTGTTGAGGTCGCGTCGCCGCGCGTTCTCGCCTGCCGAATAGGGCGTCTAACCTCTTATGGTGGTCTCAACGCCAGTCGCGATCGCCAGCAACCGGCGGTCGTGATGGCGTGATCCGATCAGCGACAGCCCGACAGGCGCGCCGCCGGCTTCATGGCAGGGAATGGTCACCGTCGGCCGGTCGAGATAATTCGACAGCGCGGTGTTACGAAGCGCGCGGGCACTGCCCTTCATCTTGGCCTCGGTGGTGTCAAGATCGGCGATCTTCAGCGGCACTGTCGGTGAGGTCGGCACAAGCATCGCATCGAACGGGCGGGTGATGGCCTGTACCGCGGTGCAGGTCACATCGCGTTCACGGTGCATGGCGATATAGTCCGCCGCCGAGATGTCGCCGCCGCCATCAAGACGTGTGGCGACATAGGGGTCATAGCCCTCACGCCGCTCTGCCAGCATCGCTCGGTGAATTTCATGCGCCTCGGCCGAGACGATGCTCTTCGGGCGGTTCGCCGGGCGAAGCTCTTCCAGAATGTCGAGGCTGATATCGGTGATCATCGCGCCGGCGGCAGACAGACGCGCAACCGCGGCGTCAAAGCCGGCGGCGACCGCGGGGTCGAGATCCTCAAACAGATAGCCGCGCGGGATCGCAAGCCGCAGTCCGGCCACCGGGAACGGGGCCTCTGTCCGGCCATCGCCGCCGGTCATGATGTCATCCATGATGGCGCAACACGCGGCGCTGTGGCCCATCGGCCCGGCGGCGTCGAAGGAGGTGGACAGCGGATAGACGCCGGCAGACGGCATCCGGTGCGCCGTCGGCTTCATCCCGACAATGCCGCAGAAGGCTGCCGGGGTGCGGGTTGACCCGCCGGTGTCCGAGCCGATTGTGGCTGCGGCCATGCCGTCGGCGATCGAAACCGCGCTTCCTGATGACGACCCGCCGGCGACGCGCCCGCCGTCGGCGTCACGCTCCCAGGGGCTGCGGGCATCGCCGTAATGCGGGTTCATGCCAATGCCGGAATAGGCGAATTCCGTCATGTTGGTGCGCCCGACAATCAGGAAACCGGCGGCGCGGAGCCGTGCGACGACAACTGCATCGCGGTCCGCCGGGGCGGCATCGGCAAGCACCGTCGATCCGGCGCGGGTTACCTCGCCGGCGATGTCGAACAGGTCCTTGACTGACAGCGTCACCCCGGCAAAGGGTGGCAGTGTCTGACCGGCGGCGCGGGCCGCATCAACACGATCGGCTTCGGCGCGGGCGGCGTCGCTGTTCACGGTGATGAAAGCCCGCCTGCCATCCTCGCTGTCAATGGCGGCAAGGCAGGTCTCGAGATGCTGGCGGGCGGTGAGGTTGCCGGCGGCAAGGTCGCTGGCGATCTTTGAAATCAACATGGACATGCAAAGATAATGGCGCGTGCCTTCCGAAAAATCATGCAGAAAAATAATGTAGAAAAATGACCTGCCATGGTGATCCCCGGCCCGGCTATGCTTGACGGCTCAGGCATGGCTCCTGATAGTGGCGTGATGGACGGGGAATACGACTATATTGTTATCGGGTCAGGCTCAGCCGGCAGTGCGCTGGCCTACCGGCTTGGCGAAGACGGGACAAAGCGCATTCTGGTGCTGGAATTCGGTGGCAGCGATGCCGGCCCGCTGATCCAGATGCCGGCGGCGCTGTCCTATCCGATGAATATGAAGCGTTATGACTGGGGCTATCTTGCCGAACCGGAACCTGCACTTGGCGGACGCCGGCTTGTCTGCCCGCGCGGCAAGGTGATCGGCGGGTCAAGCTCGATCAACGGGATGATCTATGTTCGCGGTCATGCAGGTGATTACGCGCATTGGGAGGAGTCCGGCGCCGCCGGCTGGGGCTATGCCGATGTATTGCCCTATTTCCGGCGGATGGAGCATTCGCATGGCGGCGAGGCGCACTGGCGCGGCACGACCGGCCCGCTTCATGTTACCCGTGGGCCGCGTGACAACCCGCTTCACGACGCCTTTGTCAAATCTGCCGAGGCGGCCGGCTATGCCGCCACCCAGGACTATAACGGCTACCGGCAGGAGGGGTTCGGCGCCGCCGATATGACGGTGTGGAAGGGGCGGCGCTGGTCGGCGGCGAACGCCTATCTGAAGCCGGCAATGAAGCGCGGCAATGTCCGGCTGGTGACCGGCGCGATGGTTGAACGCATCCTGTTTGAAGGCCGGTGTGCGGTCGGTGTTGCCTATCACCGGGGTGGTGTGCACCGCGAGGTGCGGGCCACTGCCGAGGTGGTGCTGGCGGCTGGCGCGATCAATTCTCCGGCGATTCTGCAGCGCTCTGGTATCGGGCCAGGGGCCGTGCTGCAGACAGCCGGCATAACCCCGCTGGTGGAGCGCGGCGGTGTTGGGGCCAACCTTCAGGACCATCTTGAGGTCTATTTCCAGATTGCCTGCCTGCAGCCGATCACCCTCTACAGCCATCTGGGGCTGCTGGCGAAGGCGCGGATTGGGGCGGAATGGCTGTTCTTCAAGACCGGCCTCGGCGCCTCCAACCAGTTCGAGACACTTGGCTTCATCCGCTCTGCCGCCGGCATCGCCTATCCTGACGTCCAGTATCACTTCCTGCCGGTGGCGATCAGCTATGACGGCACTGCCCCGGCCGAGGGACATGGTTTCCAGCTTCATGTCGGGCCGATGCGCTCGAAATCGCGGGGGCATGTCCATATCCGCGATGCCGACGCAGCGACACCGCCAGAAATTCGCTTCAACTACATGAGCCATCCCGACGACTGGGCGGAGTTCCGCCGCTGTATCAGGCTGAGCCGCGAGATCATCCGGCAGGAACCGATGGACCCTTATCGCGGGGCTGAAATCCAGCCTGGTGAACAGGCGACCTCGGATGCCGATATCGATGCTTTCATCCGCGACCATGCGGAAAGCGCCTATCACCCCTGTGGCACGGTGCGGATGGGCGCCGCTGACGACCCGATGAGTGTGGTCGACCCGCAATGCCGGGTGATCGGGGTGGACCGGCTTCGGGTGGCTGACTCATCGATTTTCCCGCGGATCACAAACGGCAATCTGAATGCCCCCTCGATCATGACCGGCGAGAAGGCGGCGGACCATATCCTTGGACGCACGCCGCTGGCGCGGGCCAATGACACGCCGTTCTTCCATCCCGACTGGCAATCCGAACAGCGCTGAGGCAGGGCTCTCCGCGCCTGGCAAATCAGCTTGTGCACACCGGGCCGTCATGCCATCGTGACCGCAGAACACAGATAGACTGTCCGGAACTAGACTGTCCGGAACTAGACTGCCCGGAACAACCGGGGAGGGAGGAAGATGATGAAGACACGTGCCGCCGTTGCTGTGGAAGCTGGCAAACCCCTTGAGATCATGGAGGTCGATCTCGACGGCCCGCGCGCCGGCGAGGTGCTTGTCGAGATCATGGCCACCGGAATCTGTCACACTGATGCCTTCACCCTGTCCGGCGCCGACCCCGAAGGCATGTTCCCGGCGATCCTCGGGCATGAAGGTGCCGGTATTGTCCGCGAGGTTGGCCCCGGGGTGACCAGCCTCGAGCCTGGCGACCATGTCATTCCGCTGTACACGCCGGAATGCCGCGAATGCGAATACTGCCTTCACCCGAAGACCAATCTGTGCCAGTCGATCCGCACCACGCAGGGCCAGGGTGTTATGCCTGACGGCACCAGCCGCTTCTCGCTGAATGGCAAGCCGATCCTGCACTATATGGGCACATCGACCTTTGCCAATTTCACTGTCCTGCCGGAGATTTCGCTTGCCAAGGTCAACAAGGACGCGCCCTTCGACAAGATTTGCTACATCGGTTGCGGCGTGACCACAGGCATCGGCGCTGTGATCAATACCGCCAAGGCTGAGCCGGGATGCAACGCTGTGGTCTTTGGGCTTGGCGGCATCGGACTGAATGTCATCCAGGGCCTTCGCATGATTGGCGCGAACATGATTGTCGGGGTCGATCTGAACCCGTCGAAAAAGGAATGGGGTGAGCGCTTCGGCATGACCCATTTCGTCAACCCGGCCGACCATGGTGATGACCTTGTCGGGCATCTTGTCGAGCTGACAGGTGGCGGTGCCGATTATTCCTTCGAATGTATAGGCAACACCAATGTGATGCGCCAGGCGCTGGAATGCGCCCACAAGGGATGGGGCG
>JAYOST010000018.1:3176-22715 GCA_038139365.1 Alphaproteobacteria bacterium | reverse complement strand
TTGCGCGCTTCTTGTCCTGCGCGCCTTTGCGATGCTGGATATTCTTGAATTTACTATGGCCTGCCATGGTCCCGTATTTCTATCCTGTGGCCCGGGTTTCCGGCCGGGCGCATGTTTGTTCTCCTCAATCGGCGATGGCGACGCGCTTGTCACCACCGCCTGATCACGTTGCTATAGCAAATTCACCGTAGGGTGCGCCAGCATCGATGATGCCGCGCGGTTCTGCGCCGAAGGGCATCACTCCGGATTGATCCGCGACAACCGCCCACCACGCCGGAAGGGAGCGATGGAAAGAGCGCGTCCTTCGGCATCGCTCTCGACGAGAGTGCCGCAAAGCGTCGGCTCGCCCAGCGCCACCGTCAGGCGCGGCGCGGCATCGCCCACAAAGCGCGCGGTGGCGGCATGCTTGTCCATGCCGATGACACTGTCATAGTCACCGCACATGCCGGCATCCGTCTGATAGGCGGTGCCACCAGCCAGAATGTGATGGTCCGCCGTCGGCACGTGGGTGTGTGTGCCGACAACAAAACTGGCGCGTCCGTCGGCGTGATGGCCGATCGCCATTTTCTCCGAAGTCGCCTCACCGTGAACATCGATCAGGATAAAATCGGCATCACGGCCCAGCCGGTTGCGAACCAGCGCGCCGTTCACCGCCGGAAACACCGGGTCATAATCCGCCATGAACAGGTTGGTGATGGCATTCACCACCACGAGCCGCCCACCATCCGCGCCGGTCAGGCTGACAATGCCGTTGCCGGGCGTTCCCTCGGCCATGTTCAGTGGGCGAAGAAGCCGCGGTGTCGCTTCGATATAGGGGATGATCTCGCGCTTGTCCCAGACATGGTTGCCAGTGGTCAGCACATCGATGCCAGCGGCGAACAGATCATCGCAGATCGCCGGCGTGATGCCGAACCCGCCTGCCGCGTTTTCGCAATTCACTACAATGAAATCGAGGGCAAATTCAGCGCGCAGGCCCGCCACCTGCTCGATCACCGCATTGCGCGCGGCACGGCCGACAATATCGCCAAGAAACAGAACGCGCATCACATCTCTCCGGAAATTTGCGAACCGGCATTCGCCGGACGAAGGCCTGACGGGGTCAGCACCCCGTCAAGGCGCATATCATGGGGGCCGGTCGGCACGGCGGCAACAAGCTGACCGTCATAAGCGATGCCAAGAGCGCATACATGGTGGCCGGCGGCACGAAGCGCGGCCAGCGTCCGGTCATAGAAACCGCCGCCATAACCAAGCCGCCATCCGCCGTCATCAAAGGCCAGCATTGGCGCCAGAATCACCGCTGGGGTGACCTGCGGCGCGCTGGCAGGCGGTTGCTGCGTGTTGTAGGGACCCTCGGCCAGGTCATCGCCAGGTGCCCAGGCGCGGAACAGCAACGGATGACCAGGGTCCGGCGTCACCGGCATCGCCGTCGCCACCCCGATATCAACCAGAGCGGCCACCAGCGGCAGCGGCGACAATTCCGACCGGATGGGAAGATAGGCGGCGACAACACCAGCTTGGTCCCGCCCCTCGCCGGCCAGTGCGGCGACGATCCCGGCCTGTGCGGAAAGGCGCTCGGCGGCGTCCGCATCAGCGGCGGCGAGAGCGGCGCGCTGGCGGGCGGCTTCCTTGCGGAGATCGGCCTTCGCTTCAGCAGGATCGGAAAGGGAGTCTGACATGATCATCCGGTAAACCAGGCCCAACGGCGTGGCACGTGACGGAAACGGCGACAACCGGAACAACCGTCGGTAGCTTCATCCTCTGTGACCTGCGATGCAGGTGGGCGCCGCGGATAACCGGACCACGGTCCAGCCAGAGGCAGCTCCCAAGAGATGAATTATGGCCCCAGGGATCGAAAATCCAAACGCGAGGTCCAGTCGTCGCACCTGAGATACTTAGTGGGAAGACAGGGTCGATGCAAGCGCCAGAATGCGCTCGGCGGCATTCTCCAGCGCCGCGGCTGCCGCCTCGTCACCGCCGGACATCCCACCAGCGTCGCCGTTGGCGGATGCCGGCGCCTGACCCGCCGGCGCACGATCAGCCAGGATTAGCGCCGCCATCGCCAGAAGCCTCGCCTCGCCGATCTGACCAACAGACCCGACCAGAGACTGCAACACAGCTTCGATCTCGGCACCAAGCGCCTCGATTCTGGCTTCCTCGCCGGGACCGCAGCCAATCTGGTAAGGGTTGCCGTTAAGACGGATGGTGACGATCGATTGGCTCATGCGTTGCCCCCTTCGGAAACACCGCTTCGCTGGATATCGGCAATCAGCTTCATCGCCTGCGAAAGCTGCTCGTCGATACGGCCGATTTCGGTGATGATGGCAGCATTGTCCGGTTGATCGGCGGCGTCCACCTTGGCTTTCAGGGCCGCCTCCAGCGTATCAAGGGCTGCTGCAAGCTTCTGTTCCGCCTCGGCAAGACGCGACATTGACAATCTCCTTTTCGTCGACCGGCCGACGTCATGTCAGGTGAGCGGTTGACAAAGGGTTGCACCGCGAATCACACCGGCAAACCCTGTCATCGACACCGCCCACACCGCCATTCCATGCCGCGCAAACCCGACGACCGTCAGACTGCCCCAACTGAACCTTCAAATAAAGCCCCATTTTCAGCCCTCGGATTTTCATCGAAAAAACGGAAGCCGCATGGTCATGACGCAGCTTGGCCGGGCGACTCACAGATTGACGAATGAAAAGCATGAGGGCAGATTGCGCGCAGTCATCGCGGCCCCTCATGGCGCATTCTGCAGACAGCCCCTTTAGGAGACATCAATGGTCAACACCCCCGAGCGGCAGGATATGGCAAACGCCATCCGCGCCCTTGCGATGGACGCTGTCGAGGCGGCAAAATCCGGTCATCCAGGCATGCCGATGGGCATGGCCGATGCGGCAACCGCGTTGTTTGCCGACCATCTGAAATTCGATGCGTCGGCGCCGCACTGGCCAGACCGGGACAGGTTTGTGCTGTCAGCAGGCCACGGGTCGATGCTGATCTATGCGCTGCTTCATCTCACCGGCTATGCCGACATGACGATGGACCAGCTTCGCAATTTCCGGCAACTGGGATCGATCACCGCCGGCCATCCCGAGGCCGGGCATGTCGCTGGCATCGAGACCACCACCGGCCCGCTTGGCCAAGGCATCGCGAATGCGGTCGGCATGGCCATGGCAGAACAGCACCTTGCCGCCAAGTTCGGCCGCGATCTGGTCGATCACTTCACCTATGTGATCGCCGGGGACGGTTGTCTGATGGAAGGCGTCAGCCACGAGGCCGCTTCGATGGCCGGCCATATGGGGCTGTCGCGTCTGATCGTGCTGTTTGATGACAATGGCATTTCGATCGATGGCAGCACCGATCTGGCCGTATCCGAGGACATCACCGGTCGTTTCGAGGCCTATGGCTGGCAGGTGCTTGCCGTGGATGGTCACGACATGGCGGCCGTTTCAGCGGCGATTGCCGAGGCTAAGGACGATGATACCCGTCCCAGCCTGATCCGCTGTCGCGCTGTCATCGGCTTTGGCGCGCCGAGCAAGGCGGGAACGTCTGGCATCCACGGCGCGCCGCTTGGCAGCGAGGAAATCGAGGGCACCCGCACCGCGCTTGGCTGGTCGCATGCGCCGTTCGAAATTCCAGTAAAGATCGTCGAAGACTGGCGCGCGGTCGGTAGCCGTGGCAGTGCCGCGAGGCAAGCGTGGCAGGAGCGCCATGCCAGCGCCGAGACATCCGCATTCGACGCTGCCATGGCAGGTGATTTCGACGCTGCAGTCGATGTCGCGATTCAGGGCTGGAAGGCCAACCTGTCGGCCGAGCCGCAGAAGATCGCCACCCGTGTCGCCAGCCAGAAGGCGATCGAGGCCATTCTTCCAGCCTGTCCGGCGCTGTTCGGCGGGTCTGCCGACCTGACCGGGTCGAACAACACCAAGGGCGGTGGCCAGGAAGTCTTCTCAAAAGATAACCAGGCCGGAACCTATGTTCATTACGGGGTGCGCGAGCACGGCATGGCGGCCGCGATGAACGGCATCGCGCTTCATGGCGGCGCCATCCCCTATGGCGGCACATTCCTTGTGTTCACCGATTACTGCCGTCCGTCGATCCGTCTGTCGGCGCTGATGCGCCAGCGGGTGATCTATGTGATGACGCATGATTCGATCGGCCTTGGCGAAGATGGCCCGACACACCAGCCTGTCGAGCATCTGGCGGCATTGCGCTGCATCCCGAACCTTCTGGTCTTCCGGCCAGGCGATGCCGTGGAAACGGCCGAGGCCTGGCAATGCGCCCTCGCCGCGAAAGACGCGCCATCCGTACTGGCGCTCAGCCGTCAGGGGCTGGCGCAGTTCAGGCTGGGCGATCTGTCACAGAACATGACAGCCCGCGGTGCCTATGTGGCCGCCGGGGCCGGCGAAGACCGTCAGGTCACGCTGATGGCCAGCGGCTCGGAAGTTGGCGTGGCCTTGGCTGCACGTGACCAGCTGGCCGCAGACGGCATCGCTGCAGCTGTTGTCTCGGTTCCTTGCATGGAGTTATTCTCGCAACAGGATGAGACCTGGCGCCGGGACGTACTTGGCGACACCCCGCGCGTGGCCGTCGAGGCGGCGCTTCGCCAACCCTGGGACAGGCTTCTGCGGGACGGTGACAGCTTTGTCGGAATGGATGATTTCGGGGCATCGGCCCCTGCCGGTGAGCTGTATAGCCATTTCGGGATCACCGCCGAGGCTGTGGCGGCAGAAGCCCGTCGGTGTGTGCGTTGACCACCTGATCCCTTGCGGCCTGAAACGAATCTCTTGAGACCAACTGCCGGAGGATATGACGTGACAATACGCCTTGCTATCAGCGGGTTTGGCCGCATTGGCCGTATGGTTCTTCGCGCCCTTGCAGAAAGTGGACGCGATGACGTTACCGTTGTTCTGATCAACACCCCGGGGCCGGTGGAGGCATCGGCGCATCTGTATGAATTCGACTCGATCCATGGCCGTGCCAGGGGCGGCGTCACGCATGGTGATGACTGGATGGATGTCGGCACTGGCCGCATCGCGATGACGCATGAACGCGACCCGGCGAAAATTCCACATGGCGACCATGGCATTGATGTGGTGCTGGAATGTTCCGGCCATTTCAACGAGCGCGACAAAGCGGCGGCGCATCTGGCGGGCGGGGCACGACGGGTGCTTGTCTCCGCGCCCTGCAAGAATGCCGACGCGACCATTGTCTATGGTGTCAACCATCACGAGATCAGCGCCAATCATCTGGTGATCTCGAACGCTTCGTGCACGACCAACTGTCTGGCGCCAGTGGCCAAGGCCATGGCCGACAGCGTTGGAATCGAAGCCGGCTACATGACCACCATCCACGCCTATACCGGCGACCAGCCGACGCTGGATACCAGCCACAAGGATCTGCGGCGTGCCCGAGCGGCGGCAATGTCGATGATCCCGACCTCGACCGGCGCGGCGCGGTCGGTTGGCGACGTTCTTCCCGAATTGCAGGGCAAGATGAACGGATCGGCCATCAGGGTGCCGACCGCGAATGTCTCGGTTGTCGATTTTGGCTTCACCTCCGAGCGTGAAACAAGCACTGACGAAGTCAACACCATCCTGAAATTGGCGTCGGAAGGTGCGATGAAAGGCGTTCTCGGCACCAACGAACGTCCACTGGTCTCGATCGATTTCAACCATGACCCGCATAGTTCGATCGCCGACCTGACGCAGACACATGTGATGAACAAACGTCTGGTGCGGGTCCTGGCCTGGTACGACAATGAGTGGGGTTTTTCGTGCCGGATGCTGGACAACGCCGCCGAAATAGGCAAAACACTCTAGCCAGTTGAACGCCGGACCATGATGCCGGCACCTGGGGCGCCTTTTGCGGCGCGCCACCAGCACCCGCGACGGGTGACCGAAGAGAGAGGCTATCGATGAAGCTGAACGGGAATGCCGTCAAACCCGGCAATGTGATTGAACATAACGGTCGCCTGTGGACCGCGGTCAAGGTCGAACATGTAAAGCCCGGCAAAGGCGGCGCCTTTGCCCAGATCGAGCTTCGTGACATCCGTGACGGCACCAAGCTCAATGAGCGTTTCCGGTCATCGGAAACCGTCGAGCGGGTGATCCTCGAGGAAACCGAGTGCACCTTTCTCTTTGATGATGGCGACAACCTTGTCTTCATGCATAGCGAGACCTTCGAGCAGATCTCGATCAGCCGCGACATGGTCGGTGACAGCGCCGCCTTTCTGCAGGACAGCATGGCGGTGACCGTCTCCAGCCATGAAGGCGATCCGATCTCGGTGCAGCTTCCTGACAAGGTGGTGATGGAGGTGGTCGAGGCAGATGCCGTGGTCAAGGGGCAGACCGCCTCGTCAAGCTACAAGCCGGCTGTTCTGGAAAACGGCGTCCGTGTACTGGTGCCGCCGCATATCGAGGCTGGCACCCGCATTGTCGTCCGTCCAGAGGATTCGACCTACGTCGAACGCGCCAAGGACTGAACCGGGGCAAGGACTTGCCCCGACAGGATTGCCGGCACTCATGCCGGCATCATACCAAGCAAGGATCGTGAATCATGGCCAGCCAGTCCGCGCTGATCAACGTCATGCAAAAAGCCTCAAACTATGCCAGCCGTGGCCTGCTCCGCGACTTTGGCGAGGTGGAAAACCTGCAGGTCAGCCGCAAGGGTCCGGCTGATTTCGTCAGCCGCGCAGACATCAACGCCGAAAACACCATCCGCAAGGAATTGTCGAAAGCCCGCCCCGACTGGGGGTTCCTGATGGAGGAAGGCGGGGTCGTCGAAGGCAATGACCCGGACGCGCCGGTCTGGGTTATCGACCCGCTCGACGGCACCACCAATTTCCTGCACGGCATTCCGCATTTTGCGATTTCGATAGCCGTGATGGACACGGACACGCAGGGGCGCAAGGTAATCACTGCCGGGTCGGTCTTCGATCCGGTGAAGAACGAGTTCTATTATGCCGAACGCGGCAAGGGTGCCTATCTGAACGAGCGCCGGCTACGCGTGTCGGGGCGCCGGTCGATGGCAGATTCGCTGTTTGGCACCGGCATCCCTTTCCTTGGCCGCGGCAGTGACGACGATCACAGCGTCTTCCTGAAGCAGCTTGCCAGAATCATGGCGGTGAGTTCTGGAGTGCGCCGGAACGGGGCCGCCGCGCTGGATCTCGCCTGGCTGGCGGCTGGCCGTCTAGACGGCTTCTGGGAACAGGGTCTCAGCCTGTGGGACATCGCTGCCGGCGTGCTTCTGGTGCGCGAGGCCGGTGGCTTCGTCTCAGATTTCGCGTCGCGCGACAGGGCCCTGGAAAGCGGTGATGTCGTTGCCGCCAACCCGGCGATCCACGGTGAACTGATCCGGCATCTGCGCGTCTGAGACTGATGTCCCGGTCGCCGGTTCGGTCACCAGTTCGGTCACATGATCGTGGTGGCGATGGCTGGTCAGCCGGCCTCATTCCTGCCATTCTTTTCATTGACAGTCCGCGCAGTGACAGTCCGTGCAGTGACAGTCCGCGCAGTGACAGTCCGCATAGTCGCCGACCGCTGGACCGGACCGAACAGGAGACAGGGTGATGATGACCGACCCGCGACGCTATCTCGTCCGCATGCTGATTTTCCTTGTAGTCGTGGTGGCGATCGCCGCGCTCCTTCACGCCCCTCTGCTGCGCGCCTTCATGGGCAATCCAGCGTTAAACGGTGTCATCCTCGGGGTGCTGCTGATTGGCATCATCTATACCTTCCGGCAGATCCTGCGGCTGGTGCCAGAAAGGCGATGGCTGACCACGATCCAGAAAACCGGCAAGCTGGACAACCGCCAGATCAAGCCGGTCCTTCTCGCCACTGTCTATGCCATGCTTGCCGACCAGCGTCAGGAATCGCAGCTGTCGGCGCTGTCGTTGCGCTCGGTTCTGGATGGTGTGGCGGCGCGACTTGACGAGGGGCGCGAGATTTCGCGTTACATGATCGGTCTGCTGGTCTTTCTCGGCCTTCTTGGCACATTCTGGGGGCTGTTGCAGACGATTGGCGCCGTCGGGCTTGTTGTCGGATCGCTTGATACAGCCGGCACCGACTTCGACGCCATGATGATACAGCTCAAAGGAGGGCTGGATGCCCCCCTGTCGGGCATGGCGACAGCCTTCTCCTCATCACTCTTCGGACTTGCCGGCTCGCTGATCCTCGGCTTTCTTGACCTGCAGCTTGGTCAGGCGATGGGCCGCTTCTTCAACGAGCTGGAAGACTGGCTGTCAGCCTTTGCCCGGTTCAATGACAGCGGACCCGCGGCAGGCGAAAACGGGGTGACGCCACTGGCCGCCGGGATGAACGAGGAAGCCGCGCGCGCGCTGATCCATCTTGGCAATTCAATCGCCGCCGGCGAGGATAACAGACAGCGTGTTCTCGACCAGCTTGGCAATATCAGCATGACACTTGCAGCGCTGAACGAGGCGATGACCGACGAGCGCCGACTGCGTGAACAACTCGCCCAGCTGAACGCCGGCATCGCCCAGCTTGCCGCCGATCTGCAGGATGACCGGAACCGTGCCAACAGCGTGGTCATGACCGAGCTGCGCACCCTTGCCACATCCATCAACAAAGCGGTCGGCACCCGCTCTACCCGCGAGACGAAGGGGTCCTGACCATGGCGCTGGCGCGTCTGGGCGGCGCCCGCCGTCCTGAAAACTATACATGGCCAGGATTCGTCGACGCGCTGGCAACGCTGTTGATGGTGATCATCTTTGTGTTGCTGGTCTTTGTGCTGATCCAGGTCAATCTTGCCTACCGGGTGGCTGGTCAGGACGCCACGATGAATGACATGCGCGCGCAGATTCTCGATCTTGGCGAGCTTCTGAATATCGAGCGCAAGGCCACAGCCGATCTTACCGCCGAACTCACCAACCTCACCACGCAGCTGGCATCAGCGACAAAGGAGCGTGACACACTTGTGGCGCAGCTGTCGCAAAGCCGCGATGAGCGCGACCAGATCGTCGCACAGCTTGCCGAAGCCACCACCACACTCAGCCGTCGTGAAATGGAGATCAGACGTCTGCAGGCCCTTCAGGCAGAGAATGAAGATGCTCTTGCGACAGCGCAGGCAAGCCTCGCCAGCCGTGTCGCCGCGCTTGAGGTTGCCGAGGCAACGCTGGCGGCAACACAGGCGGAGCTGGCCTCGGTTGAACGGACGCTTGAAGAGCGCATCGCCGCACTCGAAGCCAGCCAGACAGCGCTGCAAACCTCGGAAAGTGAACTTGCCGACGCGACAGCGCGCAACATCACGTCACTGGCGCGGATCAGCGACCTGGAAACCGAAAACGCCGCCTCGCGTGAGGAAGTGGCACAGATGACCACCGCTGTTACCGCGCTGCGGCTTCGCCTTGAGGAACTGACAGGCCTGCTGGCCGAAAAGGAAGCCGAACTGGCGCGCGACAAGATCGCCATCGCCAGCCTCGGGAAATCCCTGAACAATGCGCTCGCCTCGCGGGTCCAGGACCTGCAACGCTTCCGCTCGGAATTCTTCGGACGCCTTCGCGATATTCTTCGCGGACGCGATGATGTGCGGGTTGTCGGTGACAGGTTTGTCTTCCAGTCAGAAGTGCTGTTCGCCCAGGGCCAGGCCGCGATCGGGCCGGAAGGCCGGGCACGGCTGGCGCAGCTTGCCATCGCACTGAACCAGATCGCCGCTGATATACCGGACGACATTGACTGGATCCTGCAAGTAGAAGGTCATACTGACGACATTCCGGTGCGTGCTGGCAGGTTCACGGATAACTGGGACCTGTCCACCGAACGGGCGCTGTCGGTGGTCAGGTTCCTTGCCGAACAGGGTCTGCCGGCGAACCGGCTTGCCGCGGCGGGATATGGCGAATTCCAGCCGCTTGACAGCGCAGGCAGCGACGAAGCGCGCCGCCGCAACCGCCGTATCGAGATGAAACTGACGCAGCGGATTCCAGGCACCTGAACGCCACCTAGATATGATTCCCAGATATCATCACTGAAGCGGTCCCTGAAGAGATACCTGAAGAGATACCGGGCTGGTTCTCACCCGCATGTGAAGCCGGACCGGGGCTTTTTTAACGCGATCCGCCTATATCCTGTTGGATGATTCTTTTGAATTATACCCGGGAAGTGATCCGAACCTGTGCAGTGATCACACTTTTGATCCTGTGTCAGGGGACCGCCATAGCGTGCGGCACTGATGCGTCCTGCAATGCGGATGAGATTGACCGCTTCTTCCTTCCTCTGATTGCGGCAAGCCTGATGAAGGATCGGGTGGTCGGCACAGATCTGCTGCCATTGTCGGCGTTGCCGGCATGGCCGACATCTCCTGTCATCACGCACATTCAGAAACCCGTGGTGATAAACGCTCCGTCACACCCTGACCCCGCGCCGCCAGTGCCGACAATCACCTTGCGTCAACACCTGGTGCCAGGCGACCTCGCCGAAGGCGGCACAGTTGAACTCATCATCGAACAATCCCTTTCATCCGCTGGCCAACCGGATATCGTTGACAGTGCGAAAAGACAGGGTATGGACCAGATATTGCCGAATCATCAGACGGTGTCGCCGGCATCCATCTGGCGAATTCATCATATGGCCACGTTGCCGGCCGTCCCGTCATGGCCCATTGACGGCATGACGCTGCCGATCGATATGCGCCTGACCTGCGGTGCCTGCGGCCCGGGCGGCTCCCTTCATGATTTCAGCGGTTCGGCACAGCTTGAAATGCTGTTTGGCGACTCCGTCATCGGCTGGATCAATGACATCGATCTGGTCGCCGGAGACGGCATGACAGCAACCGGATTTCTGACCTTCGCCGACGAGCAGGCAGGGCATCAGCTGATCAGGGATCATCATGCCGAAATGTTTCTGCGGCTCGGCGAGGATGAGACGAATTTCCGCGGCGACATCTACAGCTGGATGACAGACAAGTCACGCGTCAATGGTGCCATCTCAATGGTGCCGGTCGACAGAAGGGTCGGCGTCGGGGCCATCGCAGGTCACTTCAGCGGCACACCCTGAACCGAGGATCGCGGCGTCGAGAACTGAAGATCGGCAAGATGCCGATAAAGCGCGGATTCATTGACCAGCTGTTCATGTGTCCCGGTGGCGGTGATGCGGCCATGATCCAGAAGAAAGATGCGGTCGGCCCTGATCACAGTGGCAAGCCGGTGGGCGATGACAATCGAGGTGCGGTCCTGCATCAGCCGTTCAAGCGCTGCCTGGACGGCCGCCTCCGACCGTGCATCAAGCGCACTTGTCGCCTCGTCCAGCAGCAACAAGCCCGGATCGCGAAGGATGGCGCGCGCGATGGCGATCCGCTGACGCTGGCCACCCGACAGGCGCACCCCCTTCTCGCCGACCGGCGTGTCATAGCCATTCTGCAGCTCGGCGATGAAATCATGCGCTTCGGCCTGGCGCGCCGCGGCAATGATCTCGGCATCGGTGGCATCGGGGCGCCCAAAGCCGATATTGTCGCGGACATTTGTCGAAAACAGGGCCGGCTCCTGCGGCACAAGGCCGATATAGCTGCGAATATCAGTCAAAGCGAGTTTGCGAAGATCCTCACCACACAGACTGACGACACCCTGTTGCGGATCATAGAAGCGAAGCAGCAGATGGAACAGCGTCGACTTGCCAGCACCGCTCGGCCCGACAAGGGCAACACGCTCACCGCGCTTCACGACAAGATCCACCTCGCTGACAGCCGGACGGCTCAGCCCGGCGGGGTAGGCGAAATCCACCGACTTGAACTGGCAGGTCACCTCGTGATCGCGGCGCAGGGCAACAGGCGACGCCGGTTCGGCCAGATGCACCGTGGTCTGCAGGGTCTGGGCAATCCGTTCGGCGGCACCAGCCGCGCGTTGCAGTTCGCCCGCCAGTTCCGACAGGAACCCGGTGGAAGCGGCAACAAGAAAGGCATAGAAGACGAAAGACGACAGGTCACCAGCGGAAATCCGGCCAGCAAGAAGATCCTGCCCTCCAATCCACAGAATCGCGGAGATCCCTGAGAACACCAGGAAGATGATGATCCCGCTCATCCAACCACGAAGCCTGACCCTGGCAAGCGCCGCATCAAGACTTGAATCGACCGCCGCGTCGAATCGTTCCGCCATGAGTTGTTGGCGCGCGAAGGCCTGGACCGTGCGGATCGAGGCGACCGTTTCCTCGGCCTGAACGGCAACATCCGCAAGCCTGTCCTGGGCAAGACGCGAGGCACGCCGCAGGCGGCGCCCGAGAATGATCAGCGGCACCACGACAAGCGGCACCACAACAAGCACCACAAGCGACATCTTCGGGCTGGACAGCACAACCATGACGAGGCCACCCACCAGCAGGATGACATTGCGTGCCGCCATCGAAATGGTCGAAGTCATCACTGTCTGCACGATCGACGTATCGGTGGTGATCCGCGCCAGCACATCGCCGGTGCGCGCGGTTTCGTACCAGGCTGGCGGCAGTGTCATCAGATGCGCGAACACGGCACGGCGCACATCGGCAAGGACACTCTCGCCAATCTGGTTCACCAGCGTCGTGCGGAGATAGCTTCCGACGGCCAGCACGATGGCGATCAGCGCTGTCCCGACCACAGCACGGTCGAGAAGCGCCGGGTCCTGCCGGCCAAGCCCTTCATCAACAAGATAGGCAAGGCCTCGCCCCATCGTCAGCAACGCGCCAGCGACCATGAGAAGGGCCACCACAGCGCCGATGATGCGTCGCCTGTGCGGACGAAGATAGGGCCAGAAAACGCGTATCAACGCCGTTGTCGTCGAAGATGCGCTTTGGTCTGGCGACGGTGCCCCGCCGCCACTTTCTTCCGTGCTTTGATTCGTCACACCATGCCACCTGTCTGCTGCGCTGGCGCGCCGATTGGGGCTTGCCTTCCGTGGTGGTTGGGGATATACCACCGCCTCTAGAGATTGACCAGCGCGACAGCGTGGCGCGCACAGCAGCAAAGGCCGAAGGGCCGGGAGCTACCCGATGAAAAAGGATATCCATCCCGACTACCATGAAATCACCCTGGTGATGACCGACGGAACCGAGCGCAAGACCCGTTCGACCATGGGCAAGCCCGGCGATGTTCTGAAGCTCGATATCGACCCGAAGACCCACCCTGCCTGGACTGGCCAGCACCGGATTGTTGATTCGGGTGGCCAGGTGGCCCGCTTCAACAAGCGCTTCTCCAACCTCGGCATCGAGTAGGCGTTCTGCACACAGCAGCAACGCAAAAGGCCGGCTGATGCCGGCCTTTTTTGTTGTGCGGCATTATGCGCCGGTTCAGTCGCGATTGCGGATCGCTGCCTGTGCCGCCGCCAGTCGCGCAGCTGGCACCCGGTAGGGCGAACAGGATACATAGTCCAGCCCGACCTCTTCAAAGAAGGCGATCGACTCAGGGTCACCGCCATGCTCGCCGCAGATGCCGAGCTTCAGATCAGCCCGCGCCGACCGTCCCTTCTCGACACCCATACGGACCAGCGCACCGACACCCTCGCGGTCGATTGATACGAACGGGTCGCATGGATAGATCTCCGCATCCGTATAGGCATGCATGAAAGCGCCAGCGTCATCACGGCTGATGCCGAGTGCCGTCTGCGTCAGATCATTCGTACCAAAGGAGAAGAATTCGGCCTCGCTGGCCAGGTCATCGGCACAGATCGCGGCCCGTGGAAGCTCGACCATGGTGCCGACAAGATATTCGATACGCGTGCCGCTCTCCGCTGCCACAGCCTCGGCCTCGGCGTCGATCACCGCCTTGCACAGCTCCAGCTCCTTGGCCGTTGCCGCCAGCGGGATCATGATTTCCGGCACCGGTGCTGCGGCCCCGCGACCGCTGACTGCCGAGGCGGCTTCGAAGATCGCACGGGCCTGCATCCGGCAAATCTCGGGATAGGTCACCGCCAGCCGGCAACCACGATGCCCTAGCATCGGGTTCGACTCCGACAGTTTCATCGAGCGCTGGCGCGCGGTTTCCGGCGAAATGCCGGCCGCCAGAGCGACATCGCTCAGCTCCTCAGTGGAATGCGGCAGAAATTCGTGAAGCGGCGGGTCAAGAAGCCTGATCGTCACCGGCAGGCCGGCCATGATCGTGAACAGCTCGTCGAAATCCTGGCGTTGCATTGGCAGCAGCTTCGCCAGCGCCGCCTCGCGACCAGCGGTATCAACAGCCATGATCATCTCGCGCATGGACACGATCCGGTCGAGATCGAAGAACATATGCTCGGTCCGGCACAAGCCAATCCCCTCCGCCCCAAAATCAACAGCGGTGCGGGCATCCGCCGGCGTTTCGGCATTGGTGCGAACCGCCATACGCCGTGTTTCATCGGCCCATTGCATGACAGTTGCGAAAGCCCCCGACATCTTCGGCTGAATTGTTGCCACCTGACCGAGGAACACCTCGCCGGTGCCACCATCGATGGTGATGGTGTCGCCCTCGGCAAGCTCATGATCGCGAATGAAGACCTTCCCATTCGTCTCGTCAAACCTGAGATCACCCGCACCGGACACACAGGCACGACCCATACCGCGGGCCACCACGGCGGCGTGGCTTGTCATCCCGCCGCGCGCTGTCAGGATGCCGGCGGCGGCATGCATGCCATGAATGTCCTCGGGGCTGGTCTCCAGCCGCACAAGGATCACCTGCCTGCCATTGGCGGCCAGCTCTTCGGCGCGGTCCGCGCTAAGCACGATTTCGCCGGCGGCAGCACCGGGTGACGCTGGCAGACCGGTGGCGATCACGGTTCTTTCAGCATCGGGGTCAAGGGTCGGATGAAGCAGCTGGTCAAGGGCGATCGGATCAATGCGAAGCAATGCCTCGTCGCGGCTGATCAACCCCTCCTCGGCCATCTCCACTGCCATCCGCAACGCGGCCGCGCCGGTGCGTTTGCCGTTGCGGGTCTGCAGCATGTAGAGTTTGCCCTGCTGAACGGTGAATTCGATATCCTGCATGTCGCCATAATGCGTCTCGAGCTGGCTGCGCACCGCGTCAAGCTGGGCGAACACAGTCGGCATCGCCTCTTCCATCGACAATTCGGTTTCGCCAGCTGTCTCGCGCGCGAGCCTTGTCAGTGGCAGCGGGGTGCGGATGCCGGCAACAACATCCTCACCCTGGGCATTGATCAGATATTCACCGTAGAAGCTGTTCTCGCCGGTCGACGGGTCGCGGGTAAAGGCCACGCCGGTGGCGCAGTCATCACCCATATTTCCAAACACCATCGCCTGAACATTCACCGCGGTTCCCCAGGAGGCCGGAATATTGTTCAGACGACGATAGGTGGTGGCACGGGCATTCATCCAGCTGCTGAAAACCGCACCGATAGCACCCCACAGCTGGTCATCCGGATCCTGCGGAAATTCCTCACCGCTCTCCTCGAGCACGATTTCCTTATAGGTTCCGACAAGCGTTTCCAGATCATCGCCTGTCAGGCCGGTGTCATCGAACACGCCGCGTTGGAGCTTCAACTCCTCCAGCGCATCCTCGAACAGGCCATGATCGACCTCCATGACAACATCGCCATACATCTGGATGAAACGGCGGTAGCTGTCATAGGCAAAGCGCTTGTCATCGGCACGTTTTGCCAGCCCGATAACGGTGGCATCATTCAGCCCAAGATTGAGAACCGTGTCCATCATTCCCGGCATCGAGGCGCGCGCGCCCGACCGCACTGAAACAAGAAGTGGATTTTCGGGATCAGCAAAACGGGCACCGGTCTCGGCCTCGATCCGCGCCACCGCCTCTTTCACCTGTACGGCAAGCGCGGCAGGATAGCTTCGCGCATTGTCATAATAATGGGTGCAGACCTCGGTGGTGATGGTGAATCCCGGTGGCACCGGCAGACCAATGCCGCTCATCTCGGCGAGGTTGGCCCCTTTGCCACCAAGAAGATTACGCATGCTGCTGTCACCATCTGTGCCGGAGGCACCGAAGCTGTATACCCACTGTGTTGAAGTGTCGTTCATCACCCCATGTTCCTTCTGGTCTATCCCTCTAATCTGGAGAAATCCGCGACCCGTTGCATGGCATGCCGCACCATTGCCAGGAGGCCAAGGCGGTTCCGGCGAACCGCCGCGTCATCGTCATTGACGACAACATGCTCAAAAAAACCGTCAATCGGGTCCTGCAGGCCACCAAGCGATTGCATGCTGGCCAGCAGGGCATCGCGGTCCTGCGCCGCCGCACCCGGATCCGGCAGGGCGATGATCGCCCCGTGAAGCCTGGTTTCGGCATCTTCAGAAAACAGGCGTGGGTCGGTTTCGGGGGAAAACGCCTGTTTGGTTTTGCTTTCCTCGGCATTGAGGATACTGGCAGCTCGCCGCCAGCCAGCCAGAAGACCGGCGCCAGAATCGCCTGACAGGAATTCGGACAGTGCCGCTGCCCGGTCGGCAAGCGCCAGGATATCGTCGCTTCCGGCGGCCCCGTCAATGCCAAGCGCGGCGGCCACCACATCATGTGCGATGCCTGCGTCACGAAGGCTGACCCGAAGACGTTCGCGGATGAACGGCATCAGGTCATCGTCGACAGCATCGAAGCCGTGGAATTCAGCAGCGTCAGACAGCAGAGCAGCCAGAGATATGCGGATGCGCGATTCAAGGATAATCCTGATCACCCCAAGCGCGGCACGGCGCAACGCGAACGGGTCTTTCGATCCGGTCGGCTTTGCCCCGGCACCAAAGAACCCGACAAGGCTGTCGATCTTGTCGGCAAGCGAGACCACGCAGCCTGCGGCGCTGTCCGGCAGCGTGTCGGCAGGCCCCTGTGGACGGTAATGCGCGGCAATGGCATCAGCGACCGCCGGCTCGGACGTGCGGATGTAATGGCCGCCCATAATGCCCTGAAGCTCTGGGAATTCACCAACCATGCCACTGACCAGATCGGCCTTGGCAAGACGCGCAGCACGCATCGCCACCGCCTGGTCACAGCTGGCCATGTGCGGCGCAATGACCTTGGCAAGCTTTTCCATCCGGATCGCCTTGTCATGGACCGAGCCAAGCCCCTCATAGAAGGTAATATCGGCAAGGCGCGGCAGCATATCTTCGAGCGACGACTTCCGGTCCTCGGACCAGAAAAACTCGGCATCGGCAAGGCGGGCGCGCAGGACACGCTGATTACCTGCCAGAATGACCGCGTCCAGATCGGCATCGGGGCGCCTGTTGCCAACAATGATGAAGCCCGGCTGCAACGCACCCTTGTCATCCTCGGTCACAAGATATTTCTGATGGACCCTGATCGATGCCTCGAGCACCTCGCCCGGAAGCGCCATGAAGCGGCCCTCGATGCTGCCGAACAACGGTGTCGGCCATTCCACCAGCCCACACACTTCGTCAATCAGCCCCTCATTCATGCGCAGCATGGTGCCGGCGCTGGCGGCAAGCTT
The DNA here is from genome assembly GCA_038139365.1 of Alphaproteobacteria bacterium. Taxonomy (GTDB): domain Bacteria; phylum Pseudomonadota; class Alphaproteobacteria; order Puniceispirillales; family Puniceispirillaceae; genus UBA8309. Next base: position 5,359 of record JAYOST010000018.1, on the reverse strand, counting down.
CATCGCACCATCGATGACAGCCTCGCGGCGTTCGGCGCGGTCGACCATGACTCGGCCGGCGCGCAGCCTCGCAACATAGTCATCGGCACTGCTGACCCCTGTCAGGTCGATATCACCGGCATGCTCGAAATAATGGCCGCGGCTGGTGGCGGTGAAAGGCATTGTCGCGCCACCAAGGTCGAGCTCACCGGACAGCGGCTTGCCGCCAAACAGTACATTCACCCGATGAAGCGGTCGCACCCAGCGGAAGCGGGTCGCGCCCCAGCGCTGGCTCTTCGGCCAGGGGAACTCGGCAAGGGTTGTCGTGACCATATCCGCCAGAAGGTCGGCTGCCAGCGCACCGGTCTTTTCGATGCGGGCGAACAGAAACCGGCCTTTTGGCGTGTCTTCCTCGGTCAGTTGGTCGCGCGTCAGGCCAGTTGATTTGAGGAACCCTTCGACGGCCTTGTCAGGCGCGTCAGCGCGCGGACCACGCCGTTCCTCCGACACATCCTCCTGCCGGTCAGCCACGCCTTCAAGATAGAGCGCCAGATGACGCGGCGCCACAAACCCGCGCGCCTCGCCATAGGGCAACCCGGCTTCGTCAAGTCGCTCACGGATCAGCCGTTCAAGGTCGGCGGCGGCGCGCGCCTGCATGCGGGCTGGGATTTCCTCGCAGATGATCTCAATCAGAAGGTCAGCCATGTGCCGCCTCTCCGGTGTTTCCCGCCCCGATCCACGCCTCGCAGCAGCCGCGCGCCAGCGCCCGCACCCGCCCGATATAGGCGGCGCGTTCGGTCACCGAAATGACGCCACGCGCATCCAGAAGATTAAACAGGTGGCTGGCCTTCATGCACTGGTCATAAGCTGGCAGCGCCAGCGGTGCCTGCAGCGCCAGCAGACGCCCGCACTCGGCCTCGGCATCGCGGAAGTGCTGGAACAGCGCGCTGGTTTCCGCATGGTTGAAGTTCCAGTCGGAGAATTCGACCTCGGCCCGGTGGAAGATGTCGCCATAACATTTGCCGCCATTATCGCCAGCGACACCATCCCAATCGAGATCATAGACATTGTCGACCCCCTGGATGAACATTGCCAGGCGTTCAAGACCGTAGGTCAGTTCCAGCGGCACCGGATCGCATTCGATCCCGCCGACCTGCTGGAAATAGGTAAATTGCGAGACCTCCATGCCATCGCACCAGACCTCCCAGCCAAGCCCCCAGGCGCCAAGGGTCGGGGATTCCCAGTCATCCTCGACAAAGCGGATGTCATGCTGCTGCGGGTCCAGGCCGATCGCGGCAAGACTGCCGAGATAGAGTTCCTGGGAATCAGGCGGCGACGGCTTGAAGATCGTCTGGAATTGATAGTAATGCTGCAGTCTGTTCGGATTTTCGCCGAACCGTCCGTCCGTCGGGCGACGCGACGGTTGCACATAGGCGGCGCGCCAGTGATGGTCCGGTCCTAGCGCACGCAATGTCGTCGCCGGGTGAAAGGTGCCGGCCCCGACCTCCATATCATAGGGTTGCAGGATGACCGCACCCTTGCTGGCCCAATAGGTCTGCAATTTCAGGATGATTGACTGGAAATCCAGCCCCGGACGGGTGGTGAATGTCTTGGGCATATGGGATATTTCCGCCAGCGGCGTTACCGATAGGACCGAGGCCGCAAAATAGCCGCAAACCGACACCCAATGCAAGGTATGTTGTGCCGCAAACCGCCTCGGGCGACAGTTACGATGCAACCGGTCTTTCGGACCGCCTCAGGCGCTGTCGCCGCGATAGGGACAAGCCTCGCGGTCGCAGGCCTCGCCCGCGACCCAGGCACGGCAGACCCGGCATTCCTCAAGGTCGAGCGCGCGGTTGGGCTTCGCGCCGTCATGGCCAGCCTGGTCAGGCCCGCCTTTCTGGCCGGTGCCCCGCCGCTCGATCAGGCGGAACCCCATCCAGACAGCCCATATCACCGCCCCAAGAGCAAGGAGTTTCGGAAGCGAAGGGATCATATCAGACCTTTCCTTGGGATGCCGTTTGCGGCTGGCATCCCGTCACAATCCAAAGCGGGACAAATGGGCGCGTTCGACGGCAAGCGCCACCACCTCGTCTACAAGGCCGGCAGCAGCATCCGCGGACACCGATCCAGCCTCCGATCCAGCCATCGATCCAGACAGGCCACCGATGCCGGAGAACAGCTTCTTCTTCGGCTGGATGGTC
>JAYOST010000018.1:0-3076 GCA_038139365.1 Alphaproteobacteria bacterium | reverse complement strand
CGATCCAGACAGGCCACCGATGCCGGAGAACAGCTTCTTCTTCGGCTGGATGGTCAGCAGATCAACATCCTCGCCAAACCGCTTTGTGACCAGCGAACGGCATTCGCCAAGCCCGTCGACAAGGCCAAGCTCGAGCGCCGCGGCGCCGGTCCAGAAGGCACCGCTGAACAGGTCATCATGCGCGCCCTTCAGCTTGCCGCCGCGCCGCTCGACAATATGATCGATGAATTGCTGATGGATCTCGGCCTGAAGGGATTTCAGCCGCGCCACATCTTCCTCGGCCTCGGGCTTGAACGGGTCGAGAATCATCTTGCGGTCACCGGCGGTATAGACGCGCCGATCAACACCAATCTTCTCGATGGCGCGGTCGAAACCGAAACCGGCTGACACCACCCCGATGGACCCGATGATCGAGGCGGCATTCGCATAGATCTCGTCAGCAGCTGCAGCCAACCAGTAGCCACCGCTCGCCGCCACATCCTCGCAGAAGGCCAGAACCGGCACGTCCGCCTTCTGCGCCAGATCGCGCACCCGCTGGCCGATCAACGCTGACTGGACCGGCGATCCACCGGGTGAATTGATGATCAGCGCCACCGCCCTGGCACGACGGACGGAAAATGCCTTCTTCAGCTGTGGCTCCACAGCCTCCAGAGAAATGCCGCGCCGCAGCCCGCCGCCGGTGGTGATCACACCGGACAGCCTGACGACCGGAACAACAGCGCGTGGCTTGCGCCAGAACAGGAGACGCGAGAGCACCGGCCTATATCCCTTCCTTGCCCGTGCCGCGCCGCTTGCCGTTGGCGAGCGGGCGTGCCGGGTGGACAACCGGCAGATGACCACCGGCCATTACCTGCGCGGCGACGTCGGTAAAGCCACCATCATCACGGTGAAGAACAAGGCCCGGCAGGACAGCGCCCGGCCCCTCGACATCGCGGCGCACCTGAACAATGACGCGCCCGGCTGGGCTGGAATGACGCGGCCAGAGCGGGAACAGCACCGCCTCGCCGGCACCGTTGGCATCGAACAGGCTGATCAATTCCGGCACCCGGTCGGCCCGGCAGATAAAGGTGATCTTGGCACGCGGTTTGGCGGCCCAGATCGCCGCCTTCACCCAGTCCGGCATCTCGGTATCGTCACCCATATGCGCCAGTGCGCGGTCCGGGTTGCGCGGCCTCGTGCCGTGCGAATTGTGATAGGGCGGGTTGCTGACAACATGGTCGAAGCTTCCTGCCAGCACCGGGGGCATCTCGCGAATATCGGTGGTCAGCACACGCACGCGGTTAGCAACGCCATTCACCGCGGCGTTCTCCGCCGCCATCGCCGCCAGATCGGCGTGCTTTTCAACGGCGGTAATCTGCAGCTCTGGAAAGCGATGCGCCAGGCAGAGCAGCACCCCCCCGACACCAGCGCCAAGATCGAGAATTCTGCCGGTATTGGTGCCGACCGACGCGGCAAGGAGCACAGCGTCACTGCCGACGCGGTAGCCATCGGCCGGCTGAGTGATTTTCACCGCCTCGTCAAGGAGATGGTCATGCGTGACCTGCATCATCCTGAAATCGCCATTCGGAGTGCCGTCATCAGTCATCGTAATATTCCTCAGCATCGCGCAGCACAGTCTCGGCTGCCAGCCGCTGTGCGGTCGGAACGGCAAGTCGCCGCGGGAACGCCCCTATGCCGGCCTCCAGCGCCGAGATATTGCCGTCGAATACCTCGTTCGGGATCCCCGAATCCGTAAGAAGCGCCCTCAAAAAGGACAGACGGACGGGGTTAGTGGTCCGGACGAGCGTCTCCATCTGACAGATATGCGCCAAAAGCCGGAAATAGCCAAGACCCTGTCGCAAAAAAGCCCCGGTGAAAAACCCACCGCAAATGGGGGCAACCGTAACGCCATCACCACCGCGACCAAATGTTGCGGGGTAATGCCTGCGGTTTATTTCACTTGCCCCGGGCCGGCCCGGCGGGATAATTGGCCCTTAACTTAATCCAGACACGCCAAGGTTCATGACCGTATCCACACACACTCCGGCGGCACACGACATGCCGTCTATTGCACCGCTGATCGACCTTCTGTCGGCGGAGATGGAGCGGGTCAATGCCACAATTCTTGAACGCATGGACAGCAAGGTGCCGCTGGTGCCGCAGCTTGCCGGCCATCTGATCGCCTCCGGTGGCAAACGGCTACGTCCGATGATGACCATCGCCGGGGCGATGCTTGGCAGTGCCGACGAAGCGGTGCGCGCGCCGGCAGTAAAACTTGCCACCGCCGTGGAGTTCATCCATTCAGCGACGCTGCTTCATGATGATGTGATTGATGAATCAAGACTTCGCCGCGGCCAGGACACGGCAAACGCGCTGTGGGGCAATGATGCGTCGGTTCTTGTCGGGGATTTTCTGTTCGCACGTGCCTTCGAGCTGATGGTCGAGGCCGGCGACATAACGGTGCTCGGACGGCTCGCCGCCGCCGCCGCACGGATCACCGAGGGCGAGATCCTGCAGATGACGATCACCGGCCAGCCGGACACGCCTATGGCTGATTATCTGGATGTGATCGACGGAAAGACCGCGGTGCTGTTTTCGGCCGCCGCCGCCGCCGGCATCGAGGTCACCGCCGCGCCCGAGGCGCATGTCGAGGCGATGCGCGTCTATGGCATGGAGCTGGGGATGGCCTTCCAGATCATGGATGATGCGCTGGATTACAGCGCCACGGCACAGCAGATGGGGAAGAATGCCGGTGATGATTTCACCGACCAGAAGATCACCCTGCCGGTGATCCTCGCCTGGCAGGACGCCAGTGAGGCAGAGCGCGGCTTCTGGCAGCGCACCCTTGGCGAGGCGGATTTCCGTGATGGCGATCTGGCCGAGGCACAGGCCATCCTGGCGCGCCATGACGCGGTGAACCGGTCTGTCGGGGCGGCGCATGACCACGCGCTCAGGGCTGGCGCGGCGCTGGTCCCCTTCATGGAAGACGCACGCACCGCACCACTGGCCGACGCGCTTGCCAACGCGGCGCTGTTCGCCGCACACCGCGCCAGCTAGCCACGCCGCAGCATCACCGCGATCTCGTTTGCCCGCCGAC
>JAYOST010000017.1:11665-24214 GCA_038139365.1 Alphaproteobacteria bacterium | reverse complement strand
TGGACAGCGGCCAGCCGACCGAATGCCAGGCGGTGCCGGGCTTCGATTTGGCCGGGTCGATGTCCCACAACTCCTTGATGCCGATGGCAAAGGTCTGTGGATCCTTGCCTTCGCGAAGATCGAACCTGTCAAACAGCGTCTTTGTCAGATGCCCGCGACAACCCTCGGCGAAGATTGTCTGTTTCGCGCGAAGCTCCATGCCGCGCATATACATGTCTGTCTGCGCGCCATCCTTGCCGATGCCCATATCACCGGTGGCGACACCGCAGACCGCGCCCGACTCGTCATACAGCACCTCGGCGGCGGCAAATCCCGGGTAGATCTCGACGCCGAGCGCCTCGGCCTGCTCGCCGAGCCAACGGCAGAAATTGCCAAGAGAGATAATGTAGTTGCCGTGATTGTTCATCTGCGGCGGTGTCGGCAACCGGAAGGATCCGGTTTCTGTCAGGAACATGAATTTGTCGGCAGTTACCGGTGTGTCCAGCGGTGCGCCGCGGTCCTTCCAGTCGGGGATCAGCTCGTCAAGGCTGCGGGGCTCGAGAACGGCGCCTGACAGGATGTGTGCGCCAACCTCGCTGCCTTTCTCGATCAGACAGACTTCGATCTCGCGGCCTGCCTCGGCGGCGAGTTGCTTCAGCCGGATCGCCGCTGACAGCCCGGACGGGCCGCCGCCAACGATCACGACATCGAATTCCATTGCTTCACGTTCCATTTTCGCACCCACTCCCGGCCCGTTATCCGAAGCGACATTCACTGTTATCGAAGCTTCGGTTATATGGTAGCTACTTCCCATAGGATAGTTGTCTTTTTCGCGCACCGGCGAAATCAGGAAATCGACGGAAACTTGCATGCCAGCGAACCTCTCCGACCGCAGATCACTGATCGCGCAGCTTGCCTGGCAAGAGGCGATGGGGATCGACGAGGTGTTGCTGGACGACCGGAAGGATGATCGGGCCTTGTCGATCGGTGACCTGATGGCTCCTGCGTCGGCGCAAAATGTAGCGCCAAAGTCGCAGCCTGTGGCCGCCCCACCGACAGTGCCGACTGCCGCCCCTATTGCCGCCCCTATCGCCACACCGACTGCCACGCCGAATGCCGCGCCGGCATCGCCGCCGCCAGCCAGTGGGTTTGCCGCGACAGCCCCGCCCGACCTCGCCGCCATCACCAGCCTTGACGCGCTGCGCGCCGCGATGGCGGATTACGAGGGCTGTGCGTTGAAGAACACAGCAAGCAACATGATCTTCGCAGATGGCAATCCGGCAGCACGGCTGATGGTGATCGGCGAGGTGCCGGGCCGCGACGAAGACCGGGTTGGTTTGCCGCTTGTCGGGGCGGCGGGTCAGATGTTCGACCGGATGCTGGCCTCGATCGGGCTGAGCCGGGCAGACACATATGTCACCACGTTGATTCCCTGGCGCCCACCCGGCAACCGCACGCCGACGGACGAGGAAATGGCACTGCTGATGCCCTGGCTGCTGCGCCATATCCAGCTTGTGAACCCGGCGCGGATCCTGCTTCTGGGTGGTGCGCCGGCGAAGGCCTTGCTGCCGCAGGCCGGTGGCATCCTGAAGCTTCGCGGACGCTGGCATGATCTTGATCCTGGTGACGGCGCGGTGCGCCCGGTGATGGCGACGCTGCATCCCTCATATCTGATCCGCTCGCCGGCGCAGAAGCGTCTCGCCTATGCAGATCTGTTGGCGCTTGCTGACAAACTCGGATAAAGTTCGCGCGCATTGCAACCTTGTCAGGCGAGCCACGTGTCCATTTCCCGTTTCAAAGCAGGCATCATCTGGCTGATGATCGCCCTTGGTCTCTGGCTGCTGCCAGCACCGGTGATGGCATCGACAGTAACCACGGCGCCGTCTGGTGCGGCGTTGCCGCAGCCACTCAGCGACTTTGACGTCCAGCAGTATCAGCGGCTGTTTCATCTTCAGGAGATGGGCCGCATGAAGCAGGCGACCCGCGAGATGAGCCGGCTCGAAGGTGATCTTCTCAAGGGTCATTTGCTGTCGCAGCGCTATCTCCATCCGACAGCCTGGCGGTCAAGCTATGGCGAGCTGTCTGGGTGGCTGGCACAATATAACGACCATCCGGATGCGAGCCGCATCTTCTGGCTTGCGAAGAAACGCCGGCCGAACAATGCGCGGGCCCCGAAGGCGCCAAAACCCGGGTATCTGAATGGCTATGGGCTGGCCACATCCAGCAGCTATCGCCCGCCGATCCCACTCTACACATCGGGCCGGGCCTCGCCGCGCACAACGCGCCGTGTTGCCCGTGAAATTCGCCGCAGCATCCGCCGTGGCTGGCCAAGCGGTGCGCTTGAGGTGATCGAGAACAGCCGCAACAGGCGTTATCTGACAAAGCAGGAAGAGGCGCAGCTTCGCGGCGAGATCGCGCATGCCTATTTCATTTTCGGCGTCGATGACAAGGCGATCCGTCAGGCCCGCCATGGCATTGGTGTCGGCCGTGACGGGGCGCATATGGCCTACTGGGCTGGCGGCCTGGCGGCCTGGCGCAGCGGCAGGTTCGATCTTGCCGGAAGTTTTTTCCGGACCCTGGCAGATGAAGGCGATACTTTTCCCGACCTTCGTGCTGCCGCCGCCTTCTGGGCACACCGTCTGGAAATGCGTGAGGGCCGGCCGCAGGAAGCCATCCGTTATCTCGAAATCGCAGCGCAGGAGCTTCACAGCTTCTACGGGGTGATGGCGCGCAACATTCTTGGCCAGGATTTCGACCTGTCCTTTGAGCTGCCGGGCTATGATGACGGGTTCCTTGACTGGCTGGCCGCGCGCCCCGGTGGCACAAGGCTGTTTGCGTTGCTGCAGATCGGCAGACTGAATGACGCTGAACGCGAGCTGCGCTATCTGTGGGGTGACATGCCACCCGGGATGCAGGAATCGGCGTTGCGCTTTTCGATTGATCACGGCATGGCCGGGCTGGCCTACCGTGCCGGCGAGCTGCTGCGCCGCAACAGCGGGCGTGTCTGGCTCGGCGCGATCTATCCGATTCCGCGTTACGATGTCGAATTTTCCGTGGATGAGGCACTCGTCTGGGCGATCTCGCGGCAGGAATCAGGCTTCAACCCGCGCGCCAAAAGCCGGGCCCGCGCCGCCGGTCTGATGCAGATCATGCCGGCGACAGCCTCTTTCGTGACGAAGGATCGTGCGCTTCGCGGGCGCGACCGGCATCTGCTTTTGAACCCGCGCCGCAACCTGGAAATCGGCCAGGCCTATATCAATTCGCTTCTCGACGAGCCACTGATCGACCGCTCGTTGATCAGGCTGCTGGCTGCCTATAATGGTGGTCCCGGCAATCTGCGCAAATGGCTTGCCAAGGTCGATCATCAGGATGACCCGTTTCTTCTGATCGAATCCATCCCGGCACGCGAAACGCGCCATTACATCAAGAACGTGATCAGCAATCTGGCGCTCTACAGATCGCAGCTTGGTCAGACGTCGCCAGCGCTGCGCGAGCTTGCCGCGGGGGGTCCGGGTCGATTTGTGTCGATGGGCACACCGCCGGTGCTACACTCGGGCGACGGGTCCTGACGCGGGTTGTCCGCGGTGGGCCGACACCACAAGGAGACCATCATGGCGCGCCAGACCGATCGCCTCGACATGACCGTTCCTTTTCAGCCGGTGAATATTGCGGTGATGACTGTCTCGGACACCCGCACCGCGGCGGATGACCGCTCGGGCGATCTGCTGGTTTCGCGAATTGCCGAAGACGGACACGTCCTGGCTGATCGCGCCATCATCACGGACGATGTCCCGAAGATCACCGCCAAGCTGCAGAGCTGGATCGGTGATCCGAAGATCGATGTGGTGATCACCACCGGCGGCACCGGGCTGACCGGCCGCGACAGCACGCCCGAGGCCTTCGACGCTGTTGTCGAAAAGGAAATCGGCGGGTTTGGCGAATTGTTCCGGATGCTGTCCTATCAGAAGATCGGCACCTCGACGGTGCAATCGCGGGCGCTGGCCGGCGTGGCGGGTGGTACCTATCTGTTCGCCCTTCCGGGGTCGACATCCGCCTGCAAGGATGGCTGGGACGATATTCTTCGTTATCAGCTGGATATCCGTCACAAACCCTGCAATTTCGTCGAGATCATGCCGCGGCTTGCGGAATCCTCGACCACGCGCCGCGGCGGGTGATGCCGGACCTGTCGATCGAACGCGGTTTCGACGGGCCGGTGATCGGCATTGACGAGGCTGGCCGCGGCCCCTGGGCCGGGCCTGTCACCGTGGCAGCCGCCTGGCTGCATCCCGAGGCGCTTGCCGAGCTGCCGCCCGGCCTTGATGATTCAAAAAAGCTGTCCCCGCGCAAACGCGCCGATTTCCATCATGTGCTGACATCCGGAGCGCATCTGCACGCCCTTGTCATCGTGCCGGTAGAGGTCATCGACCGCGACGGCATCCTGCGGGCGACGCTGGATGCCATGGCGGTGGCGGCCACCGCACTTGCCGACCGGATCAGCGATGAGGGCCATGGCGCGGTGGCGCAGCTTCTGATTGATGGCAACCAGATGCCGCGCGGCCTGAAGGCGCCGGCGCAGACCGTGGTAAAGGGGGATGCCAGAAGCCTGAGCATCGCTGCCGCCTCGGTCATCGCCAAGCATGAGCGCGACTGTCTGATGACAGCCCTTGCCGCGACGCACCCCGGCTATGGCTGGGAGACGAATATGGGGTACGGCACCGCGGCGCATCGCGACGCGATGCAGCGGCACGGCGTGACCCCGCACCACAGGCGAAGCTTCGCGCCAGTGCGCGAGCAGCTGGCATCAAACGCCGACACAGCTGCGACCAAGGGTTAACAAATATAGTTCAAGTGTCCGAAAAGGCACAGAACTTGCACCGTGGCTCTCACAAGATAAACAGTCTTTTGGAACAAGTGATACCAGATGTTGTGGGTGTTTTCGCAGCCTCTGCAGGACGGTTGACTTGGAGGGGTTTTGTTCGTTTCTTGGTGGTTTGAAGACTTGTGAAAAAAGGCCGAATTAGTGGGCAGACGGGTGGACGGGGTGAAGAAGGATATTGTTATTGAGGGTGATTGCCTCGCCGAGCTGAAGAAGATTCCGGCCGGTTCGGTGGATCTGGTGTTCGCTGATCCGCCCTATAATCTGCAGCTTGGCGGCAACCTGTCGCGTCCCGATCATTCGGCTGTTGAGGGCGTTGAGGATGACTGGGACAAGTTTGATTCCTTCGCCGCCTATGATGCTTTCTCGACCGCGTGGCTGACCGAGGCGCGGCGCATCCTGAAGCCTGACGGCGCGCTGTGGGTGATCGGCAGCTATCACAACATCTACAGGCTAGGCAGAATCATCCAGGATCTGGATTTCTGGATGCTGAATGATGTTGTCTGGCGCAAGACCAACCCGATGCCGAATTTTCGCGGGCGGCGCTTCACCAATGCGCATGAGACGCTGATCTGGGCGGCACGTTCGCAGGCGTCGCGCCACACGTTCAATTACGATGCGATGAAAGCGCTGAATGATGACGTGCAGATGCGCTCCGACTGGGAATTGCCGATCTGCACCGGCGCCGAGCGGCTGAAGACCGATGGCCGCAAGGCGCATCCGACGCAGAAGCCTGAATCGCTCCTGGCACGGGTGCTTCTGGCCTCGACCAACCGCGGCGACACGGTGCTTGATCCGTTCTTTGGCAGCGGTACGACCGGCGCGGTGGCGCGCCGCCTGAACCGCCATTTCATCGGCATTGAACAGGACAGCACCTATGCCGCGCTTGCACGGCAGCGCATTGAGGGGGTGACACCGATCGCCACGCCCGAGCTTCTTGCCACCGCACCGAAGCGGGCAAAGCCGAAAGTGCCGTTCGGATCGCTGGTCGAACGCGGGTTGATCCAGCCTGGCGATGTGCTTTTTGATGCGAAGCGGCGGTTTACAGCGCGGGTGCGCGCAGATGGCTCGCTCGTCACCGACGCCAGTGAGAGCGGCTCCATTCACAGCCTTGGTGCGAAACTGCAATCGCTTCCCTCCTGCAATGGCTGGACCTTCTGGCACATCAACCGCGATGGCAGGAATGTGCTGATCGACAGCTTCCGTGACCAGGTGCGCGCCGCCGACGAGGGCGGCAAGAGCTAGCGCCGCGGCATCATCACAAAGCTTGCCAGCAACATCAGGATGACGACCGCCATGCCGGCGCGTTCGCTGCCCGATGCGGCAACGAACAGGCCGTAGAGAAGCGGTCCAACGAAGCTTGTCGCCTTGCCAGAGAACATCATCAGGCCGAACAGGCTGGCCCGCTGGTCAGGCGGGGCCTGTCGCGCCACATAAGCGCGGGCCGAGGATTGTAACGGCCCGATGAAAATGCCGAGAAGCGCCCCCGCCGCCCAGAACAGCGCCTCGTTTGGAGCCAGGATCGCCACCATGCCAAGCCCGGCCAGCGCCAGCAGGCAGATCCGCATTACCCGCATCGAGCCCAGCCTGTCATCAGCGACGCCGCCAAGGGCCGCGCCAAGCCCGGCGGTGATGTTCAGAATGATGCCAAAGACCAGGACCTTGGTCTGGGAGAACCCGAAGACGGTTGCGGCGTAGATTCCGCCAAAAGCGAACAGCGTCACCAGCCCGTCAGCAAACAGCATGCGGGCCAGCAGGAAGCGCGGCATGTCAGGAATGCGCATCGCCACCGTCAGGCTGGTGCGGAGTTGCGCACCGAAGGGGGCCGGATCGGGACGCGCCGCCGGTGCCCGCACGAACAGGAACAGCGGCGCCGCGAACAGGCATAGCCACAGCGCGGCAAATACCATGGTGATGCGGATATGCGCTGCCTGCCCGGTGCCAATGCCGAAGGCCGGCGCATCGGGAAGAACGAACAGCAGCAGCACCAGCACCAGTGCGAAGATCGCGCCGACATAGCCAAGGCCCCAGGCAAGACCCGAGGCGCGGCCATATTCCCGCGCGTCAGCCACCATCGGCAGCATCGCGTTATACATGACGAAGCTCAGCTCCATCGCCAGGATCGACAGCGCCGACAGCATCAGCGCCAGCAACGCAAAGGATGGGTCCGGTTGCACAAACCACAATCCGGCGGTGGCAACGGCACCGGTCAGCGTGGCGAGCGCCAGATAGCGCTTTGCCGCACCGCGGCCATCAGCAAGCCGGCCGAGGAAGGGGGCCGCCAGCGCAACCAGAAGCGCGCTTGCCGAGGTCATCCAGGCCCAGGCGACAGTGCCGCCCTCCGGCATCACCGCGGTGGCGAAAAACACCGAAAAGATGAAGGTGGTGTGAAGCGTGGGGACGGGTGAGCTTGCCCAGTCATAGAGCGACCAGGCAATCAGGGGGCGGGTCAGTCGCATCGCTACACTCCGGCTCGGGGCGCGCAACAGGGCAATGTCGCGGCCTTCAGAATTCGTAGGTTTGCAGCGCTGCCACGGGGCAGTCAAGCCGGTCACGACCCTTCAGGCCAGTCAGCTCAATGATACAGACCGCCCCGGCCAGAACGCCGCCACACTGCTCAACAAGGCGCGCCGAAGCCTCGAGCGTGCCGCCGGTGGCCAGAAGATCATCGCACAGGACGACCCGCTTGCCGCGAAGCTGGCGGCTGGCCTGGATCGACAGCCGCGCCTCTCCATATTCCAGCGCATAGGTCTGTTCGAACAGCTCGCCTGGAAGCTTGCCGGCCTTGCGCACCATCACCATGCCGCACTCCATCGCCAGTGCCAATGGCAGGGCGAAGAGGAATCCGCGGGCATCGACGCCGGCGATGATGTCGGGCTGCATCGGGCGGGTCAGGTCGGCGAGTGCTGTCATCGTCTGGCGCACGATGTCGCTATCCTCGAGGATCGGGCTTATGTCATAGAAGGTGATGCCTTCCTTGGGAAAGCCCGGGGTCTTCGAGATATAGGGGTCGGGGTTAAACGCCATCCTGCGCCTTTTTTTCCAATCGGCGGGCGTGAAGCACCGGCTCAGTATAGCCGGAGGGCTGTTCACGCCCACGGAAGACCAGATCGCAGGCAGCCTTGAACGCCACCGACCCGTCGAAATCGTCGGCCATTGGGGTGTAGGCGGCATCGCCCTCATTCTGCCGGTCGACGACGCTGGCCATTTCCTGCATCACCTCGCGGGCAAGATCCTCGCTGCACACGCCATGGTGAAGCCAGTTGGCGATGTGCTGTGAGGAGATGCGCAGCGTGGCGCGATCCTCCATCAACCCGACGTCATGGATGTCAGGCACTTTTGAGCAGCCGACACCCTGATCGACCCAGCGCACGACATAGCCGAGGATCCCCTGCGCGTTATTGCGAAGCTCGGCGCGGATATCATCTTCCGACCAGTTCGGGCGAACGGCCACTGGCACCGACAGGATATCGTCGCGGCTGGCCGGGGTGCGGCTGGCGATCTCGGCCTGGCGGGCGGCGACATCGACCTGGTGGTAGTGCAGCGCGTGAAGCGTCGCGGCGGTCGGTGAGGGCACCCAGGCGCAATTCGCGCCGGACATCGGATGGCCGATCTTCTGTTCCAGCATGTCGGCCATGCGATCGGGCATCGCCCACATGCCCTTGCCGATCTGCGCCTTGCCGGCCAGCCCGCAGGCGAGCCCGACATCGACGTTCCAGTCCTCATAGGCGCTGATCCAGGTGGCGCCCTTCATATCGGCCTTGCGGATCATCGGGCCGGCCTCCATCGAGGTGTGGATCTCGTCGCCGGTCCTGTCGAGGAAGCCTGTATTGATAAAGACCACACGCGATTTTGCGGCGCGGATGCATTCCTTCAGGTTCACCGTGGTGCGGCGCTCCTCATCCATGATGCCGATCTTGATGGTGTTTTCGGCAAGGCCAAGCGTCTGTTCCACCGCGGCGAAAATCTCCACCGCGAAGGCCACTTCTTCGGGCCCGTGCATCTTCGGCTTGACGATATAGACCGATCCGGCAGCCGAGTTCTGGCCGCGTTTCAGGTCGGCCAGCGCGCCAGCGACGGTCATGAAGGCGTCCATGATGCCTTCGGGAATTTCGCTGCCATCATCAAGGCGGATCGCCGGATTGGTCATCAGGTGCCCGACATTGCGGACCAGCATCAGGGCGCGCGCCTTCAGGCTGGCGCCGGAGCCGTCGGCGGCGGTGTAGCCGATATCGTCAGCGAGCTTGCGGGTGATGGTGCGCCCGCCCTTCGCAAAGCTTTCCTCGAGCGTGCCGTTCATCAGGCCAAGCCAGTTGCGATAGGCGAGGACCTTGTCCTCGGCATCCACACAAGCCACAGAATCCTCGCAATCCATGATGCTCGACAGCGCCGATTCGGCGATCACATCATTGATGCCGGCCTTGTCGTCGCGGCCGATCACGCCGTTGCGGTCGATCCTGATCAGAATGTGTAGACCGTGGTGACGCAGCACAACCGTGTCCGGCGCGCCGGCATCGCCGTCATATCCGGCAAAGTTGCCGGCATCGGCAAGGCCAGTCTCTCCGGCCTCAGTGGTGGCCACCAGCTGGCCACCGGCCACAGCAAGACCGGTTACATCGTGCCAGCTGCCTTCGGTAAGGGGCAGGGTCTCGTCGAGGAATTCGCGGACCCTTGCAATCACCTTGGCGCCGCGCGCCGCATCATAGCCCTGAACCGGCTCGGCCTCGGCCGGGATGGCGTCGGTGCCGTAGAAGGCATCATAGAGACTGCCATACCTGGCGTTGGCGGCATTCAGAGCATAGCGGGCATTGGTGATCGGGACGACAAGCTGCGGGCCAGCGATGCTGGCGATTTCCGGGTCGACATTGTCTGTATCGATTTTGAAATCCGGCCCGTCCTCGACCAGATAGCCGATCTCGCGCAGAAAGGCGGTATAGGCGGCGCTGTCAATGCCAGCGGCCGCGCCGCCGGCGACGTTGTCGCGAAGCCAGGCATCGATTTTCGTCTGCATGGCTGCGCGTACATCGAGAAGCTCGCGGTTGCGCGGTGCCAGCGCGTGAACGGCGGCATCGAAGCCTGCCCAGAAATCGGCTGGCGCGACATCCGAGCCGGCCAGAAGCTCGTGATCAACAAAATCGGCAAGCACCGCTGCCACGGAAAGTTGTCCGCGCGAAACGTAGTCGGGCATTATATTCTCCAAAGGCGGGTCGTGGGCTGGGGGACAGCGGCGGTACAATACGATTTGCATCCGTCCTTGCCAAGCGCCATGCAGGAAATCGGCGTGATTTGCGTGGCCGCACCGCAATTACAGCCTCGGTGGGCACATCCTTGGCGGGGAAGCCTTGCCGCAGATTGTGGTGGTCAGGAACGCCGCGATCCGGGACTTTCGTGCAGATTCTCGGAAATCAGGGGCGCGACCAGGCCAGCCCGGCTGCACCAAGGGTGGTCTCTATATCTGTGAGAAGGCCACCAAGCGCCTCTTTGTCCACCGCTTCGGCACGGGCGACAAGCGCTGCCTCGGTATTGGAGGCCCGGATCAGCCACCAGCCGAAGTCGGCGCGCACCCGCACCCCGTCGATCACATTCACATCATCGGGACCATGCGCCGCCAACACTTGTGCGCGGATCCTGTCCATGATCGCGAATTTCTCGGTGTCGGGACAATCGATGCGAAGCTCCGGCGTGGCATTCTGCGGCGGCAGTGTATCCATGAAGTCGGTGATCGACTGTCCGCCGGCGATCATCTGCGTGACAATGCGCGCCGCCGCATAGATGGCGTCATCAAACCCGAGATAGCCATCGCCGATGAAGATATGGCCGGACATTTCGCCGGCAAGCGGCGCACCAAGCTCCTTCATCCGTTTCTTCATGTGGCTGTGGCCGGTTTTCCAGATCTGCGCTGACGCACCCGAAGCCTCGATCAGGCGAAGCGCCGCCTCTGATGATTTGACATCGAGAAGGATCGGCGCACCTTTATGACGGGCAGCGATATCGCGCGCGAGGAACGCCGTCAGCAGATCGCCCGGCACCTGCCGGCCCTTGGCGTCGATGATGCCGATGCGGTCGCCATCACCATCGAAGCCGATCCCGAGATCGGCATTTGCCGCCGCCACCTCGCGGCGCAGGATATCCAGCGTTTCCGGATCGACCGGATTGGGGTGGTGGTTCGGGAAGGTGCCGTCAATCTCGGGAAACAGGACCTTGTGGCGCCCCCCGAGCCGGCTGACAAGTGCCTCGGTGACTGGTCCGCTGGCACCATTTCCACAATCCCAGACAATGGTCAGGCCATCCGCCATCGCGCCAGCGGCGAGCCTGTCGACATAGGCTGGCTGGATGTCGTGTTGCGTCAGGCTGCCGCCATCCTGTTCCGGCGGGCCACCACGGCTGACCTCGCCAAGCATCTGGATGTCATCGCCGAAAAAGGACAATCCGCCCATGACCATCTTGAAGCCGTTATGGGTTGGCGGATTATGGCTTCCGGTGACCTGGATGGCGCCGCCACAGGCAAGCTCATGCGCAGCGAAATACAGCATCGGGGTCGGCCCACAGCCGATATCAAAGACCTGCGCACCGCCTGCCACCAGCCCCTCGATCAGCGCGGCGGCAAGGGCAGGTGATGACAGTCTGCCATCACGCCCCACGGCAATTTCGGCGCCCAGCCCACGCTCACGCTGGATGGCGATGAAGGACAGGCCGATGGCACGGGCATCCGCCACTGTCAGCGTGTCCTCGAAAATGCCGCGGATGTCATAGGCACGAAGAATGGTCGGATCGAAAATGTGAGAGGTCATCCGAGGCGCTCCCCGATCCACTGGCGCAACTCCTCCGCCAGGCCCTCATTTTGCAGGGCAAAGGCCACATTGGCCTGCAGAAAGCCCAGTTTCGAGCCGCAGTCAAACCGCTCACCCGAGAAGCGCAGCCCGTTGAAAGGTGCCTTGCCAATCTGGCTGGCAAGGGCGTCGGTCAGCTGGACCTCTCCTCCAGCACCGCGTTTCTGGTTGGCGAGGGTTTCAAACACCGCCGGCGTGATGACATAACGGCCAACAACACCGATGGTGGACGGGGCCTTGTCTGGGTGCGGTTTTTCGACAAGCCCGTCGATCTGGACGATGTGCCCGTCATCGGCGCCAGGGGTGACAATGCCGTAGGCACCTGTCTGATCACGCGGCACATCCATCACCGCAACCATATTGCCACCTCTGTATGACTCGACCATTTCCCTGACGCAGCTCTTTCCGAGAATCAGATCATCCGCCAGCAGCACCGCCACGGGTTCATCGCCGATCAGGTGTCTGGCGCACCATACGGCATGGCCAAGACCGGCCGGCTGTTGCTGGCGCACATACATCACCGATCCAGGGTTATGCAGCATGTCCTTGACCAAGCCGAGGGCCTGATCCTTGCCCTTTGCGGACAGCGTCGCCTCAAGCTCGAAGGAATGATCGAAATGATCCTCGATCGCCGTCTTGTTTCGTCCGGTCACGAAGATGAACTCTTCGATTCCGGCCTCGGCGGCCTCCTCGACCGCGTACTGGATCAACGGTTTGTCGACCACCGGCAGCATCTCCTTGGGCATGGCCTTGGTCGCCGGAAGGAAGCGGGTGCCAAGTCCACCGACTGGAAAAATGGCCTTCTTGATCATGTGACGATCCTTGCGGTCAATCAGAGTGGCTGGTACCCATGGATAACGACCA